>DPAW01000311.1:0-785 GCA_003517285.1 Verrucomicrobiales bacterium | reverse complement strand
ATTTGCCGGCGTCAAAGCCGCCGGCGGTGTGCGCAACGCAGACGATGCTCGGGCTATGATTGAAGCCGGCGCCACCCGCATCGGCACCAGCAACGGCGTCGCCATCGTCTCCGGCGAATCGGCCAACGGCAGCTATTAGCGGCCTATCTCGCACTGCAGTATTGAGTTACACTCAATAATGCAGTAGGTTTTTGAGTCCTGACCCCCTGGCCGGATGGATTTAAAGTTTCCATGCCCAACGTGCGGCACTGAGTTGACTGTGGATGAAACCGCAGCCGGACAGACCTTTGCCTGCCCGGCCTGTCAGGGAAGTGTGGTGGTACCGGCCAGCCAACCCACCCGCACCACTGGCCCGCCGCCTTCATCTACGGCCGCCCCACCGCCGCCCTCTTCAGCTGGCCGATCCTCTGCTGCTCCGCCACCGCCTTCCTCCAGCGGAAAATCAGCAGCACCACCGCCCCCAAGCGGCAGCGGTGGAAGTGCGACTCCCCCGCCCAGTGGTAGTACGCTCGCGCCGCCTTCAGCCGAAGGCGAGGCGCTTGCACCGGAAGATGCGGTGATGGATGAACCAGAGCACGGCAGTTATTCGGCAGGGTTTCTTGCGCAGACCATCGATAACAAAATGGCTCAACTGCGCGGCACAACGAACAGTTTCTTTCTGGGGATCAGTTCGCAGAACTATAAGTTCGTTGGGGATATTTGCCTACTGGTGGTGGCGGTGTTGTGGCTGGGCACGAGTGCATGGGATGAATTCAAGGGGGATGAAGCCGAGAGCGGTGGGGACG
>DPAW01000164.1 GCA_003517285.1 Verrucomicrobiales bacterium | reverse complement strand
TAATCATGCACGCGATCCACCGCGGCGGCCCGTACACGGATGGTGTAGATGCCGCTCTGGGCTACGCCGCCCTCCCGATGCAATGGCGCGAAGCCAATATGCCCGCCACGATAATGGCGCCCCACGAGATCCGTGTACGGCGTGTCGGGAATATACCGGAAGCGGTCGATCTGAAAGAGCTTGGGCAGCTCCGCACCTTCCTTGCCCTTAAAGTAAAACGGCGACTGCTGCACGTATTTCCGGGAGACTGGCCGGGGCCCAAACTGGGTAGACCGGCGAATAGCCTCTTCCGCCGCGATAAAATAGTGGTCCATCAACCGGCCGGAAGTGACCAACTCAGCGCCGTTGTTATCGAACCCGTGCACCTTCACCTCCTCCGGAAAATCCTCAGCGGGATTCCACACGTCCACGTTCAGTCCGAACAGTTCGCCAATTGTCTGCCGATATTCCCAGGAGTTGAGCCGACGCAACACACTACGCCCACCGGCAGCATTACTTAACTCATCCCGGGCTGTTTTCAATTGCCCAGTCAGATGCGCAATCATTGCAGCCCGCTCGGCCGCCGTCGGTTGGGGCTCATCCTCCGGCGGCATCTCGCCCAGATTTAACAGATCGACGATTTCCTGATAACGCTCCAGATCATCGAGCTTCGTGATCCGCGTCGGCAATGTATCAAACCGCCGATCCGCCTTTTGCTTCTGCGGCCCGTGGCAACTGATGCAATGGGTCTTAAGAAAAGTTTGTGCCCGTTCGTCCGCATCGGCAATGGAAGTGCCTACGAACAAGAGTGCCGCAGCGTATTTAAAAAGCGTGTTCATCTTCACCCAATTTTCATTGGTGAAAACGTGCCGGTGCTGCGGCCAAAACGACTGGCCTCAGAGCCGAACCATTGCAAGACGGACAGCCACAGGTTCGCAAGCGGCACGCGCTGGTCTTGATCAGACGGGCAGACAAGGTGACCGCGGTGTTCAAGGCCGCCACCGGCCAAAAGCACGGGAAGGTTCCGGTTGCTGTGACTCGACGCGTCGCTCATGCCACTACCAAAAACAATTAATGTTTTGTCGAAAATCTGGGCTTCCTTCAACCGAGCAATGAAGTTGCTAAGCTTGGTGCTCAGGAAGGATTCAATGATTCTCAACTGATCAATCCGGCCGGGGGCCTTGCCGTGGTGTGAGATTCCGTGGTACCCGTCCAAATCCAACTCGGAGGTACGGAAGCCCATGCCGGTTTCCAGTGTCGCAATGCGCGTAGAATCGGTCTGTAACGCCAGCGCCATCAGGTCATAAAACAACGCCACTTCGTCAACGTGCTGCCGTTCCTCATCCTGCACCTCGGCAATGGGCGACTTGGGCTTGGGTCGGTCAAGCCATTCCTTTGACATCTGCAAACGCCGTTCCACGTCCCGTACTGAGATGAGGTATTGGTCGAGTTTGCTGCGGTCGTCTGCGTTAAGGGTACGGTTCAGAGCGCTGGCCGAATCGCGCAGGGCGTCGAGCACGCTACCGCGATGTTGCAGTCGCGCGCGTTCCACGGTCCGAGCTTCCTGCGGCGAATTGACGAACAACGCCCGAAACAGTTTTGCGGGATTGCTGACCGGCGGTACGTGCACGCCGGCGCGCGTCCAGCACATGTCGGTACCATTGACGATACCGGTGTTGATCGTCGGAAAACGCGTGGCACTGCCGACCTGCTCAGCAGCAGCCTGGTCCAGAGACATATTTTTCTCGGGAAAGCCGGAAGATTCCTCTTTCTTAATGCTCGTCAAAAAACCCTGTACCGCCGCGTGACCGCCATTGAGTTCGTGGTCCAGATTCGAGAACACGGTGAGATCATTGCGATGCGCCTCCAGCGGCTTCAGCGTCGAAGTCGCCACATAATCTTTCCCGGCATTTTGCGGGAAAAAATTGCCCGGGTAAAATCCGAGATGATTGCCCACGCAGACGAGCCGTCGTGGGGTTTTTTCGGCAAACGCTGCGCCAACCGTCAAGCTCTCAAAGGCCGGAAGCGTCAATGCAAAGCCAGTGCCCTGAAGAAAACGGCGGCGGCTTAATGGGATCGTTTTATTCATCAGTAAAAATATATATCCAGCGAACGGATTGAGTTACGCCAAAACCTCCTTCACCACATGCCCGTGCACATTGGTCAGACGCCGTTCAAGGCCGTTGTGATAAAAGCTCAGTCGCTCATGGTCGAGCCCCATGAGATGCAAGATGGTAGCGTTGAAATCATACACGCTCGTGCGATTATCCACGGTCTTGAAGCCAAACTCATCACTGGCGCCGTAGCTCATACCCGACTTCACGCCCGCGCCGGCCATAAAGCAGGTGAATGCGCCAGGGTTGTGGTCGCGACCAGTACCGTTGCCCTGCAGGAACGGCATGCGGCCGAATTCCGTGGCCCAAACGATGAGCGTATGATCGAGCAGACCGCGGCGCTTGAGGTCGCGAATCAGCGCGGCGGTGGGCTGATCCATTATCTCCGCCTGCATCGCGTGCGTGTCCTTGATATTCGCATGCGAATCCCAGTTGGTGATGCCGTTGCCGCCGGAGGGATCGCTGCCGTTGAAGAGCTGAACCACGCGCACGCCCTTCTCGATGAGTCGCCGTGCGAGAATACAATTCTTTGCGTACTCTTTGCGCAGATCACTACCGCTTTCCGTGCCGTATTCATTTTGGATAAACTCCGGTTCATTCGTGACCTCCATCACCTCTGGCACGGAGGTTTGCATCTTACCCGCCAGCTCGTAGCTCGCAATGCGCGCAGCCAAGTCAGCGTCGCCGGGAAATTTCTCGAGGTGCCGATTATTGAGCGACTTCAGTAAATCGACCGTCGCCGTATCGTCGGCCGCAGCAAATTTCTCCGGACGCTTCAGGTTGTCCGGCGGATTGACCGCCGTAAAATTTGTACCCTGAAATGACGCTGGCAAAAAACCGCTACCGAAGTTGTTATTGCCCGAGCGCGCCAACCCCCGCGGATCATTGATCGCCACAAATCCGGGCAAGTCAGCGTTTTCTGTGCCCAACGCATACGTCACCCACGCACCAAACGACGGGAAGCCTTCCATCGTGAAACCGGTGTTGAAAAAGTTTTCGCCCTGCGGATGCGCCGCCGTCTCCGAGTGCAACGCGTGAAAAAAACAAAACTCATCGGTCAACGCCGCCAGATTCGGCAGCAGATCACTCACCATCTTGCCGGTCTGCCCACGCGGTTTGAAATCCCAGAACGCCTTCGCCACATTTCCCGGCGGCCCTTCGAAGGTGACCTTGGGAATGTAGTCGGCCTTTTGTCCGTGCTGTTTTTCAAGCGCCGGCTTGTGGTCAAACGTGTCCACGTGGCTCACCGCACCCGGACAATAAATCACCAGCACCTGTTTAGCCGGCATCGCGAAATGCCCCGGCCGTGGCGCGTACGGATTGTGTGGATCAATCTCCGGGCGGATCGGTTGTTTGCCGCTGAAACCGGTGGGATCCTCCTCAGCCAACAGGCCGGCCAGCCCCAACCCTCCAAGCGCGAAGCCGGAAGTTTTCATGAACGAACGCCGGTTCAACAAACCGCGGCCCAAAGGTGAAATATGTTCGGCGTTACTCATGGGACGAAGGCAAATTCGTTGCTATTGATCAGAGCACGGGCAACGAATTTCAGGCCACGTTTGTGGGAAACTGCCAGACTGGCTTTCAACTCGGCGGCCTGTGGTGCGCGGCCAAGCAAAAGCTCGAAGCATCGTTTCACCGCCCCGGCGCCCTGCCCTGCTTCCGACTCGGCGCGTTCGGCGATCAACGCCGATTGTTGTACTACGAAAGGGCTGTTCATCAGGTTCAACGCCTGCAACGGCGTGGTCGATACCGGTCGTTTGGCGCGCACCTGGCCGCAGTCTGGAAAATCGAACGCCGTAAAAATCTGGTCATCCACGCGCCGCATGCGTTCCTGATACAGCATCCGCCGCCACGTGTGCGGC
>DPAW01000084.1 GCA_003517285.1 Verrucomicrobiales bacterium | reverse complement strand
GGAATAGTCGAATTCGCAGGCCTGGCCGATGACAATCGGGCCGGAGCCAATGATGAGGATTCGTTGGCCGGCTTGGAGTTGACAATCGTCGGCTCCCTGCACCACGCAAGCCAAAGGCTCGGTGAGTGCGGCATCGGCAAAGGCAGTGTCGGCGGCCAGAGGTAATAGATTCTTTTCAACGATGCGGGCCGGCACGACGATTGATTCAGAGTAAGCGCCGTTGAGAAAGAGAAGGTCGTCGCACAGGTTGGGTTGATGGTTTTTACAATAGGGGCATTCTCCGCAGGGGGCGGAATTGGCGGCCACGACACGGTCGCCGGTTTTCCAATCAGCAACATTTTCGGCCATCTCAGTAATCGTGCCGGCAAATTCATGGCCGAACACGGCCGGCGGCGTGATCATGCGGGCGTGATACCCGCGGCGGTACACCTTGAGGTCCGTGCCGCAGGTGAGTGCAGTTTCGATACGGACGCGCACTTCGCCGGGCTGCAAGGCGGGCTCATCCCTTTCTTCAATCCGGACATCCTCTTGACCATGAAGGACGGCGGCTTTCAATTGGATTTTCCTTTCGTGGAAGCTGGTTTGGGGCCGGCAATGCGGTCGAGGATGAGCACTAATCCGGCGCCCGCTAGCATCAGCAGCAGAGCGTGAAACAAGGCCTGATCGGGTGCCGGATAATTCCATTCATAACCGGTGACCTTGACCTTGTCTTCGAACTGTTTGGTGATCTTAGTTTTCCATGGCCAAATGACGGCAAGAGAGCCAATCACAAATCCGGTGAGACCGGCCAGAGTGGCGGCTTTGAATTTATCAAGGACGTAGGACAAGGCGCGAGCAAAGCCCAGCAGACCGACAGCGCATCCGAGACCAAAGGGGATCAAAACGGGCAGGGCAGTTTTGAAATCGCGAATGTTTCCAATTGCACCAATGACCAGTCCGTAGTTGCCCATGAGGATCAGGATAAACGAACCGGAAATGCCGGGGAGGATCATGCTGCACATGGCGATGACGCCGCAAAGGAAGAGATAGCCGGGGTTGGCGTTTTGCTGAAGCGGTTCCAGAAGTAGTACGGCGGCAGCGATAGCGATGCCGATAAGCGAGGCTAGGCCGGTGATGGGGTTCCATTTTGGGACCTGTTTGGCGACGATGAACACGGAGGCCAAAATGAGTCCGAAAAAGAAGGCCATGGTCAGGATTTCATGGTTGGCCAACAGGGATTCCAGCAATTTTGCCAGCGTAATGATACTGGCCGCCAGACCAATGCCGAGCGCGCACACAAACGGACCGTTGAGTGATTCGAAACATTTTTTGAACTGCCCTTGTGACAGCTGTTTGAGCGGGCCCCAGCCGAATGATTTGAGGGTGTCGATCAGTTCCTGATAGATGCCACTGATCAGAGCAATGGTGCCGCCGGACACACCGGGGATGACGTTGGCGGCCCCCATGGCCGCGCCTTTCAGCGCAGTTCCCACGAAGCGCGTGACACTCATCGGCTCGCCTCCCACAGGCGCAGTAAACGACATGGAGACAGCGGGGTCAAGCGGCCTGCCCTCCGCGATACAGGCGGGGCACCCGATGGGTGATGGCGGTGAGCGTTTCCCATGGGATCGTGCCGGCCCATTCAGCGAGTTGATTGGCCGTGATGGTTTGGCGTTCCTGCGAGCCGATCAATACGGCTTCATCCCCACATTGCACGCCGGGGACGCGTGATACATCCACCAACATCTGGTCCATGGTAATGCGACCCAACACCGCGCAGCGTTTACCGCCGACCAATACCCGCGCCTGTTCGCTGCCACTGGAAAGATAGCCGTCGCCATAACCGGCGGTAAGCGTGGCCACGCGCATTTTGCGGGGAGCGGTAAACCGTTGGCCGTAACTCAGGGGCGTGCCTTTGGATATGGTTTTTAAAAAGCTCACGCGGCATTTCCAGCTGAGGGCGGTTTGGAGATTTTTTTTCAAAACAGCCGGAGCGCGGCGGCGGCCCGGCGGGAGCACGCCGTACACTAACAGGCCCGGGCGGGCGAGATTGTAGATGCTGTCTGGTTCGTGAAGTAGGGCCGCACTGTTGTTGGCGTGAAGGTAGTTGAGGTTTTGATCGAGCGATTGAATCAATTGACTAAACGCCTGCCGTTGACAGCGGGAGAATGAGGCGTTGTCTTCGGCTGAAGCGTAGTGGGTGTAGAGGCCGTTGATCTCGAGACGAGGCAGCTTGGTTGCCGCCTGAATCAATTGCAGGGCATCCGGGGCCGGCACGCCCAATCGGCCCATGCCGGTATCGACCTTGATATGGGCGCGGACAGTTTTTTTGAGTTTCCCAGCTGCCTTGGAAAATCGGCGGGCCTCCTCCAGCGAAGAGAGGGTAGGCATGACATTGTCCTTGATGGCTCGCTCCGTTTCCTCCGGGAGACAGGCACCCAGCATCAGGATGGGCCAGCCGCGGCCCACTGCGCGAATGTCGCGGGCTTCATCGAGGTTGGCTACGCCAAAGACATCCGTGCCCGACTGCATCAGCAGGGCGGCGATTTGGCGGAGACCATGGCCGTAGGCATCGGCCTTGACCACGGTGAGAATGTGGTTGCCGGGACCAATGCGATGACGCAGCCACGCGAGATTATTGCGCAACGCGTCCAGGTCGATTTCAGCCCAGCACCGGTGAGGAAAGCTCACGCGCGAAAATGACCCAAGGCCGCGCGGGCGGGCAAGGGGAGGTCATTCACAACTGCCGCGGCGGTGGCGCCTTGGTGAATTCCGTGGGCCGCAGATAGATCGGCTCGATTTCGCAGCCGCGAATGCGGTCCGGCCGGATCGCGACCAATTGGGCGAGCACAGCCGCCGATGGGTAAAGTGGTTCGCAGCCGGGAAAACCGGCGGCGTCCGGACCGTACGCCTTCAGCTCGGCGGCTGAGGTTACGCCTATGATGCTGAGGGGAGTGGTTTCCAGTTGTGCCTGGTCATCGAGCTTCCAGGCGCAGTGATAATATTCATGGCGCTGGGCATCGATGATGAAATGGGTTTCGCCGCGTAGGCCATTGCGGCGAGCCGTGGCGGCGAGGATTTCAGTGCTGCTTACCGCGCAGAGCGGTGTGTCCCGGGCTAGTTGCCAACCCTGTGCCACGGCGATGGCCGAGCGAATGCCGGTGTAACTGCCCGGGCCGATGCCGAGGGCGAGACACTGGATTTCCTCGCGGTCGATTTGAGCTTGTTCGAGGGCTTGCTCGATCAGGATCAGCGGGCCGGTCTTGAGTTGATCGGTGGTAATCTCGCTCAACACATCAGCGTCATCCGTGACGGCCACCGACCGTTGTCGTGAGCTGAATTCAAGCGCCAATATC
>DPAW01000193.1:5713-12927 GCA_003517285.1 Verrucomicrobiales bacterium | reverse complement strand
GAAGATGGCCCCAACCATAACGCGAGAGTTTTCAAATCCAAAAGCGCCACCGTCAAAGCCTCCCACTTTAGCTGCTGCGTGTTCAAGCCCAGGCAATTTGCGCAAAGGTTTGGCATCTTTCTTCGGCCCATTGAGGTAATCCTTCACTGCCTTCATATCCTGAGATAAAAGTACATACTCACCAACCGCTACCGCGTGCACGGCCATTTCAGCATCATTGTTGAAATTACCGAATTGATAGGAATACACCGTTCGCCCTTCGATCTCTTCCTCATCAGGAGGTGAATCCACCACCATTGAAACCAAATCCTTCATCGCCCCTAGTGTTACCTTTGGTTTGTCGGATTTCATTAGATAGAGACGGGGCGGCGACATGATGGACTGCAAATCCTGCCCTCGCGGCGGTTGCTCAATCACAATGAAATCATCAGCCATAGAATCAATTAACTGTGCCTTGAGATTAAAATCAGGATTTTTAGCCTGCACCGAAGCCTGAAAAAAGGCCATGGCACCGGCAGCAGCCGGAGTAATCTCATTAGCTGTGTCGATAAGGGTTTTCCACAAGTGCCCTCCACTCTGCCGCCAACGACCGAAGCTCGAAACATCCGCAGCCACAAAGGGTAACGGTCCGGCATTCTTAGCTGGAGTCGCTAACATCTCAAATAAACCGCGGCGCTGTGCCTTTGGTACATTCAGATTTATTTCTAAAAGACTGCCATCATTCTCACTGGAAGCCGAAACGCTAACACCGTTCAACCCCAACAAGCCGAGTGCCTCCAAAATCCGCTCAGGCTGAGGCACCAATGGATTGAGTTCAGCATCTGGGTCACGCCGCTTGTCGATTTCATCAATAACCACTTCCATTACCAGCGAAAAATCCAGCCATGCATACGCCCACGCATCACCCAATTGAGCTTTCTGTCGAGCAGCGAAACCGGGGTTGTCCTTGAGTGATTTAACCTTGGGTTTCTTCTTTTGTAGTTGCACCACCTGCTCAGCCAGATCGCGGGTTGAAGTCATGATAAAAAGAGACTTTGTGTGACCAATATACAAACCACGTTGTGGCCGCCGAGGATGCGGAACATGCAAAAAGTCCGACGCCTCAAGTCTTAAACGCTCGTGATCCACCTGATTATCAACCAATGTCTCGCGCAAGAGTTGCAAACCTCTCTCCATTTCCTCCGCATGCTTACCGCTATCCATCAGCACGATTAACCCAGGGTCCGGTCGCCCTGGCTTACGTGTTAGGGCCACTGTTATCTGTCCTTGGGCTAGCTTCCATAATTCGTCAGGTTGAACAGGGGCTTCATCTCGTATCCGTTTCATGACATTTTTTCGAAACGCCTTTTCAAAGCGATTGGCAAAGGCTTCCATAGATGGATCATTCCACATCTGAATAAAGGAGTTCGCCTTAAACAAAGTCCGAGCAGTGTTCATGTCAGGCACGCTGGCCACGGCAATTGTGTTCTGCGGCAGCAAAGACTCTGGGGGTTGTGCCGCACTCAAAGGGAATACGACCCACATCAATAAAAGGAGAGTAGCTTTTTTCATGAATCCGAATTTAGGTACGCACCACACTAGGATAGGTTACCGAGTGAGCTCGTCCTAATGATAACGCCCTCCAATTCTATTACAAGGCCGCGCGTGCCGCGACGAGCTGGGCTGGTGTATTAATATTAGCCAATTGTGGCCAATCACACCGGGGGATAATCACATGGCATCCGTGCCGACGAGCAAAATCTTGAACAGAAAGTTTCCCAGTAAAAAGGCACTCCTCCACGAAAGGCAGCACTCCCTTCGAAAGGCAAAATGGAAACCCGGCCATTTTTTTAGATTCAGCAAATACAGCCGAGTGCTCAACCTCTAGCAAACGCTCCACCAGTGCCACCGTCAAAAAAGGCATATCGCAACTAAGAAACAGAACGCGTTCAGCCCGAGCCCGCCGCAAAGCTGTCTCAACGCCACCCAAGGGACCATTACCCGCGTGGCGATCCACTCGCACCACACGGCACGCCAGCCCCAAATCCGCTGCCAAGGCCCGCGCATGGCCCAGCATCGAGCGCCGCCCCACTCGCAGGCGCGCCTTGTCTTCGCCCATCCGCCGACTTTGGCCGCCGGCGAGAATCACAGCTTCAATGGTGTTCTTTTTACTCATTTTTCTCAAAAAACGGGTTGCCTTTTGCTTGGTGCATGATACTTTGCCCGCCCTTTTCCCACCGTAGGGTAGGGAAAAGCCATGGCCCGAAGCATCCGCGCTCGAGTGAACACGGTGGCCTCAAGAACAACTAATACAATCCCGTCATCCTGCGGGATGGCCCGCAAGGGTCTCGAACAAGGGAACACAATATGAGCATAGGAATTCAAGAACTGCTTGAAGCAGGTGTCCATTTTGGCCACCAAACCCGTCGTTGGAATCCGAAGATGAAGCCCTATATTTTCCGGGCACACAACGGAGTTCACATCATCGACCTCACCCAAACCGTCGACCAACTTCAGGCTGCCTGTAATTTTCTGGGCAACACCATTCGGGGTGGCGGCAAGATTCTTTTCGTGGGCACCAAAAAACAAGCCCAGCCCATCGTCCGTGAGCTGGCCGAGACCCACAAACAACACTTTGTCACGGACCGTTGGCTGGGCGGCATGCTCACCAACCTCAAGACCGTGAAGCAGCGCCTCAAGCGCCTCAAGGAAATCGAGGCGATGGAAGAGGATGGGAGCATCGCCGGTTACGTGAAACAGGAGCAAGCCTCCATCCGCCGCGAAAAACAACGTCTCGTAAAGAACCTCGGCGGCATCCGCCACATGGACAGTACGCCGGACGCAATGTTTGTGGTGGATATCAAGCGCGAGCACAACGCCATAGCCGAAGCCCGCAAACTGCGCATCCCGATCGTGGCGCTGGTGGACACCAACTGCGATCCCGAGCTGGTGGATTACCCCATCGCCGGCAACGACGACGCCATCAAGGCCATTCAGGTCATTGCCGATGCCATTGGCGAAACCATTACGGAGGCCAAGGGCGTACAAGCCGCTGCGACTGATGAGCAACCCGCCGAAGCCGCCCAGGACGCTGAGACCGCCCAGGACGCTGAGACCGCCCCGGCCCCTGAGACTACCCCGGCTTCAGCCGAGGAAGCTCCGGCTGAACCCGCTGCTGAAGAAGCCGCCCCGGCCGAAGCCTAACTAAGCCCCAAGAGCTATCGGTCCAACCGCAATTCACCCTGCAACCATTTAAATTGTTTAAAAAATATCATGGCTGACATCAGTGCATCCCAAGTCAAAAAACTCCGCGAACAAACCGGCGCCGGTCTCATGGACTGCAAAAAGGCGCTCACCGAAAACAACGGCGACCACGAAGCCGCTGTCGAGTGGCTCCGGAAAAAGGGCGCGGCTACCGCCGAAAAGAAGGCTTCCCGCAGCACCTCCGAAGGCGTCATCGCCCGTCACCTGTCCGAGAACGGCAAGAGTGGCACGATCGTGGAGATCAATTGCGAGACGGATTTCGTGGCTAAGAACGAAAAGTTCCAGCAGTTCTGCGACGAGATTGCCGCAGGCTACGCTGCCGATAGCAGCGCGAATCTCGAGGAGCAACGTACCAAAGCCGTTGCTGAAATCGGCGAGAACATCCAGTTCACGCGCAATGAAAGCCTCAGCATTGATGGCCCCGGCGCGGTAACGGCCTACATCCACCACGGCGCCAAAGTCGGCGTGCTGTTGGCCGTAGCCACCAACAAGGATGAGACGACCGGCACCGATGCGTTCAAGGAACTGCTCAGCGACATCACCCTGCAAATCACCGCCGCCAGCCCCGACGCGCTCGACCGCACCCAGCTAGATCAGTCCAAGCTCGAAAAGGAACGCGAGATTGCCCGCGAACAATTCAAGGACAAGCCCGCCCAAGCGATCGAGAAAATTGTGGAGGGCAAGATCGAGAAATACTTCGCCGAAGTCTGCCTCGTGGATCAGGACTTCGTGAAGGGCGATACCTCCGTGAAAGATCACGTGGCCTCCGTGGCCAAGGGATTGGATGATGAAATCGTCATCCAAGCATTCCTCCGCTATCAAGTCGGCGAGACACAGGAAGACTAAACCCACTTTTTCCCAGGCGGCCCGCAATCTGCGGGCCGCTTTTTTTATGCATTGATTTGACGCGCAGGGGCATCAGATGGTAGACCCCATCTCCGGTGAAACGCACTGCCTCATCCCGCTCCAAGCCCAAATACAAACGGATCCTCCTCAAACTATCCGGCGAGGCCCTCGGCGGTGATACCGGCAACGGAATTTGCCCGGAAACCGTTTCCAGCATGGCCCGCCAAATCGGAGAACTCCGGGAACTCGGAGTCCAAGTAGTCATCGTGGTGGGCGGTGGTAACATCTTTCGCGGATTAGAAGGCGAAGGCGCAGGCATCGACCGAGCAACCGGCGATTATATGGGCATGCTCGCCACCATTATCAACGCCTTGGCCCTGCAAAATACCCTTGAGCAGCACGGCGTCGAAACCCGCGTCCAAACGGCCATCGAAATGAGCGAGGTGGCCGAGCCCTTCATCCGGCGACGCGCCGTGAGGCACCTCGAGAAAGGCCGCGTGGTGATCTTTGGTGGAGGCACGGGTAATCCCTATTTTTCCACCGACACCGCCGCCGCCCTACGCGCCAATGAAATCGGTGCCGAGGTCATTCTCAAAGCCACCAAGGTCGACGGCATTTACGACAGCGACCCGGAAAAGAACCCCAAAGCCAAGCGTTTCCGCGAGATTACCTATCTCGATTGTTTGCAAAAACAACTGCGCGTCATGGATTCCACCGCGTTCTCGCTCTGCCTGGACAACAAGATGCCCATCGTCGTGTTTGATCTCTTCAAGGCACACAATATCCGCAACGTCGTGCTCGGCAAAAAAGTCGGCACCCTCGTCAAGGCCTAGCGCTCACGGCAATTTTCCTTCCCACCGCCGCCGCCCCTCCCTAGACTGGCTGCATGCCAGTCGATGACATCCTCCTGAATACCGAGGAGAAAATGCAAAAAAGTGAAGAAGTGGTCGTAGCCGAACTCGCCGGCGTCCGCACCGGCAAAGCCTCTCCCGCCCTCGTGGAAAACATCAACATCGAGGCGTACGAGGGCAGCAGTATGCGCCTCAAGGAACTCGCCGCCATCACCACCCCTGAGATGCGCACCCTCGTGATCCAACCGTGGGATGCCTCCACCATTCACGCGATTGAGAAAGGCATCCAAGCCGCCAACCTCGGTCTTAATCCCTCGGTCGACGGCAAGCTCATTCGCATCAGCCTGCCCGACCTCAGCAAGGAGCGCCGTCAGGAGATGGTAAAATCCGCCCGCAAACTTGCCGAGGATGGCCGGGTCTCCATCCGTCACGTCCGCCGCGAAGCAATCGAGACACTCAAAACGGAACAAAAAGCCAGCGACATCACGGAGGACGACCTCAGCCATGGCGAAAAGGAAGTGCAAAAACTTACGGACGCCTATGTCAAAAAAGTCGACGAACATCTCTCTGCCAAGGAAGAAGACATTCTAACCGTCTAAGGAATATCATGGAAAACGAAAGCTGCGAGCTAGGAACCGGTGAGCCCAAAAACCATCTGGACATGCTGCCCATAAAAAAAGGCACCGATCACCTCTGCGAATCCATCATCAACCAGGAAGGGTTTAAGGAATTATACGCCAAGATTGACGCCTTTATCTCAGACGAAAAACTCAAGTACGAGTACAGCACACTCAATGAACGTGGTGCGTTACTCCAGCAAAAACAACAGACTGGAGCAGAGATCACTGAGGAGGAAATCACAACGTTTGAGCAATTGCGCAATGACTTTCTCGGAAACGAAGTTGCCACCAACTTCCTCGCTGCTCAAGAAGAAGTGCAGCAAGTGCAGGACCGAATCCATCAAGTGATCGCAAAGACATTTGAAGTCGGTCGCGTGCCCGCCCAAGAAGATTTCGATTTCTGCAGTGATGGCTTCGGCGACTGCGGTTGCAGCTAATACCGGGACAATGAATTCCCCTCACCGCCGCCAATTCCTAACCACCGGAGCCCTTGCCGGTGCCGCCACCGTGCTAGGCGCCCCATTCCAGCGCGCCGGCAAACCCAAGCTGCGCCTCAGTCTGGCGGCCTATTCGTTCCGCAGTTTTTTCAAATACCAAAAAACCTCCGTGCGCAAGGTCGCCGAACGGCCGATGGACCTGTTCAAGTTTATCGACTTTTGCGCCGACCACGGCTGCGAAGGCACTGAACTTACCAGTTACTTCTTCCGGCACGAGATCACTCCTAAGTACCTTACGGACCTTAGGAAGCACGCGTTTCTGCGCGGCGTGGATATCAGCGGCACCGCCGTCGGCAATAATTTTTCCCTACCAAAGGGCGCGCAACGCGACGCGCAAATTGCCTATGTAAAGAAGTGGATCGATCACGCTGCCCTCCTCGGTGCGCCACACATTCGCGTCTTTGCCGGCCGCGAAGCCAAGGGCGTGGATCGCAAGCAAGCCGATCAATGGGCGATCGATTGCTTGCGTGAATGCTGCGATTACGCCGGCAAACGCGGCATCTTTCTCGGCATTGAAAATCACGATAGTATTGGGTCGGCCAAGACGCTGATTGAATTTGTCGAAGGAGTGGATCACCCGTGGTTTGCCGTGAATCTGGATAGCGGCAATTTCCGCACCGCTGATCCGTATGCCGACTTTGCCGCCGCCGCGTCCTACGCGGTGAATGTGCAATTGAAAGTGGAATTGCGTATTGGCAACGAGAAGAAGGAAGCCGATCTCAAACGCTTTGCCGATCTGTTGCACAAAGCCAATTATCAGGGCTACGTGGTGCTGGAATACGAGGCGGCCACAGATCCCTACAAAGCTGTGCCGCCGTTGCTAGAGGAACTGCAGAGCATCCTTGCCTGATTCTTTTCCGGCTGGATTACGGGCTGGCCGAAGAGGCGGCTTCGCTTTCGCCCTTCACGTGGGCATCAAACCAATTCACCATTTCAGCCAGCGTATGGCCGATGCTTTCGCGGGCCTGATAATTATGCGTCTCATGCGGCAGCAACACAATCCGTGCCTTACCGCCATTGCCCTTGATCGCCCGGAATAAACGCTTGGTTTGTTCCGGCGTGGTAGCCGGATTTTTATCATTCTCGCCGTGGATCAACAGCAATGGATCCCGAATTTTCGGCACCGCCAAAAGCGGTGACATTTCCAGATAGGTCTC
>DPAW01000193.1:4362-5302 GCA_003517285.1 Verrucomicrobiales bacterium | reverse complement strand
AGATCACTGTTGGCCAGCAACATCACCGCCATAAACGCCCCGTAACTGTGCCCGCCCACACCCACGCGTTGCTGGTCGCAAACCCCCATCTTCACCACCGCATCAATCGCGGCCTCCGCATTGGCCACGATCTGTTCAGTAAATGTGTCATTGGCCATTTCCGGATCCCCCACAATCGGCATCGCCACCTGATCCAAAACGGCATACCCCTGCAGTGCAAGAAAACGTGGGGAAGCTCCCGCAAAGGTAGAGAACCGGTGCGGTGAATTGGAAACCTGCCCTGCCATTGGCCCCTGTGTATAGGCCCGCGGATACGCCCACAGGATGGTCGGCAATGGCAACGGATTTTGCAAATCATAGCCCGGTGGCAAATGCAGCATGCAGTTGAGCATCACGCCATCGGCGCGTTCGTAGGTGATGAGTTTCTTCTGCACCTCTCGCAACGATTTTGCAGGATCCATGAATTCCGTCAGCGGCTGACGTTCCGGTTCGCCTACCTTGCGGACAAAATAATTGGGGTGCTCGTCTTCGGTTTCATGGCGCGTCACATATTCCGAACCATCATCACTCAGCAACGCCACCACCGCCTCATAGCTGAATTCATCGCATTTGAACAAGTGTTCGCGCTCAAACTTCACAAGATTGAGCTTATCCAAAAACGGCCGGTCACCCTCCACCGAAGAGCCATTGCCATTCAGGAAAATCGAATTGGAATGCACGCGCATCGCCCGCTTGCCGTTGGGCAACTGCCGCATCAACGGGAAGCCCGGATGCTCATAACGCTCATTCACCGAGTGACTCCACAACAGCCGATCGTCAATATCCGGATTATCTGGATCCACCAGCCACGTGTAGTACCAGTTGCGCGAGCTGTCATACTCCCGCACCAGCGCAGTGTTACGGGTTTCGCCCCAGTAGATTTTGGAAAACCGGTTTTCCA
>DPAW01000193.1:2779-3969 GCA_003517285.1 Verrucomicrobiales bacterium | reverse complement strand
CGTCGGATCGCCACCATCGAGTGCCTCAATCCAGACAATTGTCGCCGGACCCGTCGGTCGCCAATGATGCCCCCGCGGCTGCACTGGCACGCCACCCGCGGCCACATCCTCCGTAGCAGGTTGAATGGTCACGTGCTTCACCGAGGCCTTAAGATCCCACACCTCCGTGCTACGCGGGAAAAACTGGGCGGGCGATTGATAGGAATAAGGCGGATGAATCCGTTCCACCAACACATACCGGCCAAAGGGCGACACATCAAAGCTGCTGAAGATCGAGGGACGCCCCAAATTCTTTTGCCTGCCTGTCTTCACATCCAGCAAGGTCAACTGCGAGTTCAAATAGTAATCAAACAATTTTTCATCATGATCATTCTGCAGCAGGTCGGGATAAGTCAGCACCGGTGCTTCCTTGGGGCCCGTCTCCTGGACCACCGGCCCCGCCGGAGCCCGCGGCGGCGTGGGTGGGTTACCGCGCTGTTTAGGAATGGATTGGCAAATCAAACCCTTGCTGTCCGGCAGCCATTGAAAGGTGCGGCCAGCGGCCGCATTGAGCCTCACTTGTGGAAAGGATTTGATCTGGCGATTTTCCGCTTCGCCCACATGCAGGATCACCGATGCCCGGTCGTATTGCAAAAAGGCGAAGTGCTTTCCATCTGGCGACCATACCGGCAGGCTAAATCGCCGGCTGCCCGTGGGTAACCGCAATTGATGCCTCGCACCATTGGCTACCTCCCGCAATTCCATCCGGAAATAATACTGCGGCAGCGCCGGGCCGTTGTTGACTGGATTCAGGCGAATGCCCGCCAAGGCCTGTACGCGGGAGGCCAAATCTTCAATCCGCCGAAACCGATACTGCTCAGCCACCAACAAATGCCGGCCATCCGGGCTCAGGGACACGCGCGGCATCGGCCGGGAGGCAAACAATTCCTCGGCCTCCTTGGGCGGTTTCAAATACTTCTGCTGTGCCCCGACCGGAACAGTCAATAAACACGTCAGAACAACAATGAAAACAAGCGGGTTCATTTCGTCGTGAGAAAAATCATTTCAGAACATTCCGTCTGCGGCAAGCCTCCTTGCCTCTCGCCGCCGACACGGTTAGGTTCGACTGAACGATGCCGCGATTCCTTCATTTTTTCTGCATAACTGCCTCAATTGCAGTGATTTGCACCTCCTGTCTCGGCTGGCCGGAA
>DPAW01000193.1:0-2389 GCA_003517285.1 Verrucomicrobiales bacterium | reverse complement strand
CGTGGCCATTCATCAGGCGCGGGTGGAAAAACGCCTGCCGGGCGGTGTGCTTTGGCTGGAGTGGCAGGGCGTGGCCTTTCATCGCGCTTACGGCATGGCCAGTACGCAACCGGTGAGTGCGGTGGCGCAGGGCGACACAATTTATGATGCTGCTTCGCTCACCAAAGTTGTTGCCACCACGCCGGCCGTGTTGTTGTTACACGAGCGTGGGAAATTGAATATCGAGGATCCGGTTTGCAAGCATCTTCCGGAATTCACCGGGCAAGGCCGGGAAGCCATCACCATCCGGCAGCTGCTCACGCACACCAGTGGACTGCGCCCGGATATTTCTGTGAACGGCTGGACCGGGCATCAGGAGTGCATTGCCAAGTGCGTTGTGGAAGTACCGCGCGCGGCGCCGGATGAACGCTTCATTTACAGCGACATCAATTTTCAATTACTGGATGAAATCGTCCGGCGCGTCAGCGGGAAACGGCTGGATATGTTTTGTACCGAAGAAATCTTCGGACCGTTGAAGATGCACGACACCGGTTACAATCCCCCCGTAACCAAGCACGCGCGCATTGCGCCCACCACGGTTACCGACGGCATGGCACTACGCGGCGTGGTGCATGACCCGCGGGCGCGCAAGACCTCCGGCATTGCCGGACATGCCGGCCTGTTTACCACGGCACCGGATCTCGCGCGTTATGCGCGCATGTTGCTGCAGACAGGCGAACTCGACGGGATACGATTGTTCAAAGCGGAGACGGTGCAATTGATGACCTCCGTCCAAACGCCCCCCACCCTGCCCGCGCGCCGCGGTTTGGGTTGGGATATTGATACGGGCTATTCCAGCCCGCGCGGGCACAAGTTCCCGCTCGGCTCCTTCGGCCACACGGGATTCACCGGCCCATCGCTTTGGATTGATCCATACTCGGAGACATTTGTGGTGTTCCTGTGCAATCGCGTGCATCCCACCGAACACGGCCCCAGCGTGGTGCCGTTGCGGCGAACCCTTGGCACGTTAGCAGCAGAAGCGGTGAAGGGGTTTGATTTTGAAAATGTCCCGGACGCTCTACACCCGTCGAAGCGGGACTAATATTTCACATCGGTTTCCTGCCAATCCTCTTTGGCCTCGGCCGGCACCTCGATGCGCAAGCCATCCTCCCACGCGTGAGCCTTGCGATTCACCACCAAGCCGCGCGGCAGCAGCTCGATTTCATGCCGGCGTCCTTTGCTGGTGGCATTGGCGTCGATGGGGAAAAAATCGAAGGTCACCGTCCCTGGCAGATACGTGAGGTCCGCATAAAACCAGTTACCGAAGGGCACGGATTGCGGCAGATGCACCGGATCGACGAAATTGGTTCGCATAGTTTCAAACCCAACCGGCACAGTCTCGCCCGGAAACACCAGAGTACAGTTGCGGTACCCGCGCGCGACCCAGTCGATCACCAGCATAGGCGTTCCATTGGCGTCGGTCTGAAAGGTGACCGTCCACGGGCCGTCCTTTTTGCGCATCCATTGGTCGAAGGAATACACGCCGATATAAATGATCACGGCGATCAGGGCCATTTTCACGGTAAAGCCTAGGATGTCATCATCCTTAGGCGGTGAATTATCGGAGGTTTCCTCGGCCATAAAAAAATCCCCCGCATCCTGCCGTGAAGCGGATGCGGGGGCAAGGTTGCGGGCGGTTTAATACTCGCGCTTCTTGGTGATGCCCGGTTGCGGCGTCGGGTAGAAGCCATCCGCATCGGCTTTAACCGGCGCGGAATCGCCACCCAGCCCCACGAGCTTTTCAATCTCGGGCGCCAACGGATCGGCTTTGAGAGCGTCATCCCACATTACACGCTGACCGGTGTGCGCGGCCATTCGGCCCATGTTGCACACCTGACTGGCAAGTGCGCCGCGTTCAGCTTCGTTGTACGGCTTGTCATTGCGGATGGCGTCGAGCAGATCCTCCCATTCGTCCTGATAGGGATTGGTCTCGCGCGCCGGGAATTTCCACGTTTCGTTTTTCGGATTCGGCGTGAGGCCGGAGTACAACGCGCTGGGCGCGGGCCAATGGCCGTTCTTGGAGAAGGTGCCAAATCCCTTAGTGCCGTGAATGTAACTGGCAAACTCATTGTGGCAGCCCTCGATGGTTCGGCCGTAGTGCATGAGTTTGGTGCCGTCGGCGTAGGTGTATTCCACCGAGTAGTTGTCGAAGTTCTGATCCACATACGGCTGGCCTTGGCGGTTCTTGGTGAAGTGCTTGCCACCCGTGGCTTGCGCCATGATCGGCCAGGTCCATTTATCGAGAGACCCCATCACGTTCAGCGCATCGCCACCGGTGTGTTCTGGATCACCCATGGCAGCGGCTTTCATCCAGCAGCATTCGTCGATGTTGTGAATGTAGTAATCGTTG
>DPAW01000031.1 GCA_003517285.1 Verrucomicrobiales bacterium | reverse complement strand
GGATGAGCTCACCGCTATGGTGCGGTTTGCCAAAGACGGGGGACTGGCCAAGGAGCCGAAGTTTGACGAAGTGCCCTGGCTCACGCGGGAGGTGAAGGACATCGCTTTCAGCGGCGACGGCGAGCCGACCATGATCCAAAACTTTGCCGAATGCGTGGAAACGGTGGTAGAAGTGCAACAACTCGAAGGCCTTGATGAAACGAAGATTGTCCTCATCACCGACGCCGCCGGCCTAGACAAGACGGAGGTGAAGCGTGGCCTCGAAACGATGGATGCCCACAACGGCGAAATTTGGGGCAAGCTTGATGCGGGCACCGAGGAATATTACCGGGAGATCAACCGCTCTAACGTGAAGTTTGAGCGCATCCTAAAGAACCTGCTGGAAACAGCCCGCGCGCGGCCGATTATCGTTCAAAGCCTGTTTCTGAAAGTGCACGGGGAAGTTATGAGCGCGGCCGAGCTAGAGGCTTACTGTGGCCGGCTGCGCGACCTCACCGCGGCGGGTGGGCAAATCAGCGAAGTGCATCTCTACACCGTGGCGCGCCCTACGCCCGAGGCTTTTGCCACCAAATTGGAAGTGCCTGAACTCGAAACGATGGCCTCGGCGGTTCGGGAACAGACGGAGCTGAAGGTTTCCATTTTTCCTTAACCATGAGTGAAGCCAAACTCAATAAGCGAGGCCGTCAGTGGGCGTTGGGCGCGCTGGTTTTTTTAGGAGGCTTCGAGGTGATGGTCTTGGAGATTGTCGGCGCGCGGTTTTTGCAGCCATTTTTCGGCGGATCCTTTTATATTTGGACGAGCCAAATTGGCGTGGTCATGTTGGCCTTGGCGTTGGGCTACGCGGTGGGTGGCCGACTGGCGGATCGCTGGCAGCAGGCGCGCCCCTTGGGGGTGATGCTGGTCCCGGCGGGCATTTTTATTTTGCTTATCCCCAATTTCGCCGGCGGTCTGCTGGATATGATTGTGGATCGCTACGCGGTGACCGTGCCGGTGGAGGCACTCGCAGATACGGAGAGCGAACCGGCCAGTGAATTGATAGCCGAATTGCCGGCAGATTTTTTGGAAGGCGCCGAACCCGAAGCGGCCATTGAGACACCCACGGAAACGGCACCGGAGGAGGCCTGGACGGAGGTGCCGCCGTTTTGGCAGAAAATGGCACCGGCACTAGGCAGTGCCGTTGTGTTCTTGTTGCCGTGTTTTTTGTTGGCCATGATCTCGCCGTACATTATTCGGTTGGCCACTCATCAGGTGGAGGAGGTGGGCACTCTGAGCGGTACGGTGTATGCGGCCAGCACGGTGGGAAGCATTGCTGGGGTGTTCATCACGGCGTATGTCTTGCTGGATCATTATTCCAGTACGACCCTGTTTCGAGCAACCGGATGGTTGACGTTCGGGCTCACAGGATTATGTTTTGCCTTGGATTTATTATGGCCGGAATCTTCCAAAAACGAATCAGATTCATCGGAGTAGTTTTACTACTCACGTTGGCCTGTAATGTTCAGGGGCAGGTTCGCCTGCGTACGAGCTCGGCCTACAACCAGATCACGGTGGAGGACGCCGGCGGCTATAGGCTGCTGCGGTTTAATGGATCGATGGAGACGCGTATGTGGTTGCCCAACCCGCTCCTTGGTCACTTTGAGTATACCGAATATTTTCAGATGCCTCTCCTCTTCAACCCCAAGCCGCAACGGATGCTGTTGATGGGGCTGGGCGGCGGTAGCATGGTGCGGGCGTTCCAGCATTATTATCCGGACATCCACTTGGATACTGTGGAGCTCGATCCCAAAGTGGCGCAGGTGGCCAAACAGTTTTTTCATGTGAAGGAGACGGCGAAGCACAAGATTCACTTTAGCGATGGACGGCAGTTTTTGCGGCTCAACAAAACGCGCAAGTACGACGCCATTTTGATGGACGCCTATACTTCCAATCAGTTTGGCACCCACATCCCGTTTCATTTGGCCACTAAGGAATTCTTTGCCTTGGCGTCCGAAGTCCTCACGAAGGAAGGCGTGTTGGTGTTCAATGTGATCGGCACCTATGACGATTGGCGGTCCGATATCGTGGGGTCCATGTATCAAACACTGAAGTCGGTGTTCCCGCATGTGTACCACTTTCAGGCGAGCGATACGCGGAACATCGTGATGCTGGCGGTGAAATCTAAGGAGCCGCTGACCAGCGCCACCCTCAAAAACAAGGTTGCCGCTTTGCGGTCCGCGCGGCCGAAGTTGCCGAAATTTTTTGGGCCTCGCGTGGCCCGAATTCGGGCGCAGGCTCCGAAGAGTGCGGCGAATGCGGGGGTGTTGACCGATGATTTCGCGCCCCCCGGCGGTTTGTTGAAAAGCAAGAAGCGTTAGTCTTCAGCCGCCTCCGTCTCCGGCAGGCGTAGGCGGGAGATAAATGCTCCATCGGTTTCGTCCTTCATGGGTGTCAAGGTGCGACAATTCTCCTGCCGGAAGTCGCGATGCTTGTGCAGGAACGCCGCAATGACCTCCTCGTTTTCCTCTGGCTCAATGCTGCACGTGCTGTACACCAGCACGCCACCGCGCTTGAGCAAGGGCGCGGCGCGTTTGAGCAAGTCCAACTGAGCGCGAGCCAGCGCGGGTAGCTCGCGGGCATTGAGACGCCAGCGCACGTCCACCCGCCGCCGCATCACGCCGGTGTTGGAACAGGGCGCATCGATCAAGATCCGGTCAAACGGCCCGG
>DPAW01000204.1 GCA_003517285.1 Verrucomicrobiales bacterium | reverse complement strand
GCCTTCAATCAATTCAAAGAGCGGCTTGTCCTGCGCCTCGTAATGCTCCACCGGCAGACCCTTGCGGCTGAGTTTGCCGAGCAGTTCCTGCACTGGCTTGCTCTCGTGAAGTTCCACGTGTAATGCGCGGCGGGTATTGCCGTTTTTGGCCGCGGCCTTGGGCGTTTCCTCGGGTTCGTTATCCCCGAACAAATTCAGATCGGGGTTTTTCTTGCCGAACTTCGCCAAGTCCGTGTCGCTGTGGAAATAGTGAACCGACTCTTCGTTGCCATCGCGAATCTTCACCAAGTGCGTAGGGAGTTCGCCGGATTTTTTACGTTGCTCGATGTACTCAGCAAAATTCCCGCCGTGCCGATGGATGGAGCGGGCATATTTGTCAAGTGACGTGAGCAGCTCCAGAATCTCGCTAACCTGTTTGTTGTTGAGCTTTTTCTTAGCGGACAGTTTCAAACTGACATCTTCCGCACCCAGATCGATGAGGATCTTGTTTAGCTCATTGTCGTCGGCCACATACTCCACGCGCTTCTTACGGGAGATTTGGTAGAGCGGCGGTTGGGCGATGTACACGTAACCATGCTTCACTAGGTCGCGCATCTGGCGGTAAAAGAACGTGAGCAGCAATGTTCGAATGTGGCTGCCGTCGACATCCGCGTCTGTCATGATAATGACTTTGTGGTAACGCAGCTTCTCCAGATCAAAAGCGCCCTCGCCTTCACCGTCACCGATGCCGGTGCCGACTGCAGTGATCATGGTGCGGATTTCCTTGTTCTCGAGCACCTTGTTAAGGCGGGCCTTCTCCACATTGATGAGTTTGCCCCGAATGGGGAGAATGGCTTGGAATTTCCGGTCACGCCCCTGTTTGGCTGAGCCGCCCGCGGAATCACCCTCCACAATGTACAGCTCGGTGTTGGCCGGGTCGCGGTCGGAACAGTCTGCCAGCTTGCCGGGAAGACCGCCACCGGTCATGGCGCTCTTGCGAACGGTTTCACGCGCCTTACGCGCAGCTTCCCGGGCGCGGGCAGCTGTGAGGCCCTTGTCGATGACCTTCTTGGCGACCGAGGGGTTGGTGTCAAAGAAATGCATCAGGCCATCGTAGGTGGCCTTGCTGGTAATACCTTCAACCTCGTTGTTGACGAGCTTGCCCTTGGTTTGCGAATTGAATCGTGGGTTTGGCAACTTGACACTAATTACTGCCACCAAGCCTTCACGGACATCGTCGCCAGAAATATTCGGGTCCTTATCCTTCAGTATATTGTTGTTCTTGGCGTACTGATTAATCGCGCGGGTTAGGGCGGTTCGGAAACCGGTCAAGTGTGCGCCGCCATCAGCGTTGGGAATGGAGTTCGCGTAACAAAGAATCTGATCATTGTAACTGTCGTTATACTGAATCACGACATCGACGAAAACATCATCTGTCTTGTTGGCGATGATGATGGGCTTGGCGTGGACGACAGTTTTGTTAGCACCCAACTGTCTGACGAATTGCTCAATGCCATCGCGATAAAAGAACGTCTCGGATTTACTATCTTCACGATCGTCCGCCAGCGTAATCTCCACGCCCGGATTCAGGAACGCCAATTCTCGTAGGCGGGTGGACAGCAGGTTGAACTGGAATTCCTGTGTGATGGTGAAGATCTGCTCGTCCGGCTTGAACACCACGTAGGTGCCAGTGTTCTTGGTCTTGCCTATGACTTCGAGTTTACGGGTAGTTTTGCCTCGCTCAAACTCCATCGTGTGCACCTCGCCATTGCGACTGACCTCCACCTTGAACCATTCTGATAAGGCATTCACACACTTGGCGCCTACACCGTGCAAACCACCGGAGTATTTGTAGGCACCCTGCCCGAATTTACCGCCGGCATGGAGATTGGTAAGCACCAGTTCCACAGCCGGGATTTTGAATTTCGGATGGATATCCACCGGAATACCGCGGCCATCGTCCCGGATGGAGACTGAGCCGTCCACATGAATTGTCACGGTAATGTGCTTGCAGAATCCCGCCAAGTGCTCGTCGATCGAGTTGTCGAGCACCTCAAAGACGCAGTGATGCAGGCCACGCTCATCGGGGTCGCCGATGTACATACCGGGCCGTTTCCGGACGGCCTCGAGACCTTCTAGTTTGTCGATTTTCGAGGCATCATATTTTGCACCTCCAGCCTCATCGGCTACTTCCTTCTTTTTTGCCATTTCCTAATTAAAACTCACCTTCTCCAAGGCGAAACTCATAAAAGGAAAAAATAACGAAAAAGCGAATTTCCGACAAACTTAATCCATTAAAAATCGAGATATGAGCACAATATATTGATGCGCAAAACACAAGGGGTATAATATATAGTGCGTGTGAATAAGTTATGAGCAAAAAGAAAGGCTCCCGAGATGAGAGCCTTGCGAAATTGTAGAATTCCGGCTTACCGTTCCGGGTTTTCGATGGATTCCGGAAGCGTGTTGGGATCTTCCGGACTGGCAAAATTACCGCCGTTTTGAGTGCCCTCAAAGCTGAATATGCCCACTTCGGGTGTTGTTGCGGGGGATTCCTCCTCCAACACTGTCCCCACGCCTTCAGCAAGGCCGCTAGGGGAATTTATCGGGTTGGTCTGGCGATTATCTATTTTCGATCCGCTGGTTTCAGGCAAATCCGGGGTTGTGTTGATGGAATCGAAGTTCAGCATTAACGCGGAAATCGCCGCCAAACTTCCGACCGGAATCAGCCAGCGGAGGGCGTTGCCCAGACTGCCGGACACCAGTTCCGGTTGGGGATTCTCCGTAATAGGCTCTTCGGCCTCGATCTGGCGCTCCACTTGCGACCAGTAAAACTCGCGGGAATCCTCCAAAACAGTCTGTTTTTCGCCCACTTCCAGCGCTTTTTGTATGGCGCGAAGGTCATCGGCTAATTCCTTGGCTTCCAGATCGTTATCGATCAAGTCAGCAATTCGGGCGGATTCTTGTGGAGCCAGCTCGCCGTCGAGCCAGGCTTGGATTTTCAGTCGGTCTTCCTGATTCATTATACCTCTTTCTTATAGACTTAGCTTTGTCGCTCTTTCTTCAAAGAAATTAAAATTTTCGCCAATCTGCGTCGGGCGTAAAACAGCCGGCTCATCACAGTGCCAATGGAGCATTGCATGGATTTGGCGATCTCCTTGTACTCCATCCGTTCGAACTCATGCAAAACGAGCACCGTGCGGTGTTCGTAGCTGAGCTTCTCCATGGCCGCATCAATTTCCTTACGCAGCTCGGAACGCTCCATCTCTTCGGTGGGATTGTAATCCTCAGCCTCCATACGTCGCTCTACGCCGCCTGTTTCCTCCTCCATTTGATCCAGCGAATCGGTCTGTTGGCGCTGACGTTTGCGGAGAAAATCCAGACACTGGTTAATACAAATACGGGTCATCCAGGTGGTGAAGCTGGAGTTGTGCTGAAATTGTTTTAGGCGTTGCCAGCCTTTGACCCATGCTTCCTGCGAGACATCGAGTGCCTCTTCCTCATTGCGCAGCATGCTGAAGGCGCGGGCGTAGATCTTGTCCCGATGGCGATGCACCAGCTCCTCGTACGGGGCCATGTTGCCCTTCTGGGCGGAGCGCACCAGCTCGTCATCGGCGGCATTGGGGATGTCGAGCTTGGCCATGGTTAACCTTTCAGTCGCCCTTTCGTGCTCGGCACAGCCCGGCCAATACGGGGATCTTTTTGGCAGGCAAAATCGGTCGCCTTGGCGAATGCCTTAAACAATGCTTCCACCACGTGATGCGGTTCCTGGCCGTATAGCAATTCGAGATGCAGATTGCAGCGGGCTTCATTGGCGAAGCCTTGGAAAAATTCCCGGGCTAATCCAAAACGAAAGCGACAGGCGTCATCTTGAATCTGCTCGCCTTTCAGCACCTTGAAGCCAAGTTTATCCATGCCGTTCCAGGCAAGATACGGTCGGCCGCTGAAATCAACAACGGCACGGGCCAATGTTTCGTCCATCGGCAAATGCGCCTCTCCCCAAAGCGGGTTACGCGGATCAAAGCCTGTGCCATAGCGCCGAATGCCGCGCTTCTCTCCCAAGGCCTGCCAGTACGCCTGCCCCAAGGCAATGCCCACATCCTCAACAGTGTGGTGCAGATCAACATTCAGATCGCCATCGCACTGAACCTGCAGATCGCAGACTGCGTGTTTGGCGAATAATGTGAGCATGTGGTCGAAGAACGGAATACCCGTGTAGATCGACGACTTGCCTTTGCCGTCGATCTTCAGTTTCAGGGTAATGCGGGTTTCCCCCGTAGCGCGATCGATTTGCGCCGTGCGCGTGCTCATGGTTTGGGTCTTTTAGTAGAAAAGGCTTAAAAAAGCGATTTTTTATTGGTCCTCACTGGCCAGCA
>DPAW01000004.1:904-3560 GCA_003517285.1 Verrucomicrobiales bacterium | reverse complement strand
GCATTCGACTTCCACCGGCCTGTATGGTCTGGGCAGTCAACTGCGGCAGGTGCTGCCGAACGCGGTGACGATGCCGCAGTATTTTGCCCGACACGGTTACCGCACCGAATCGCTGGGCAAGGTGTTTCACATCGGGCACGGCAACTTGGGCGATCCGAAGTCATTTAGTATTCCGCATTTTCACGACAAGGTGATTGAGTATTTGGATCCCAAGAGCACGGCGGGCGGCCAGCTCACGCGCGAGGAAGCGCTGTTTACCAATCAAAAACTGGGCGCCATCCGGTCTCTACCACGCGGGGCGGCGTTTGAGGCGCCGGTGGCCAAGGATGACGATTACGCCGATGGCCGGGTGGCCGCCGAGACCATTCGCCGGCTGGAAGCCGCCAAGGTGAGGCGGGTCAAGGATGGGACGCCGTTCTTTATCACGGCCGGTTTCGTGCGGCCGCATCTGCCGTTTTCTGCGCCGAAAAAATACTGGGATCTGTTTGATCCCGCCAAGCTGCCGATACCCACCATCAAGACCTTTCCCAAGGACGCCCCAGCGGTGGCCCTGAAACGGGCGGGGGAAATTTCCGCGTACACACCCGTGCCGGTGGACGGGCAGGTGGGCGAGGCGCTGACGCGGGAGTTGATCCACGGCTACTACGCCAGCACGGCTTACGTCGATGCGCAGATCGGTCGCGTAACCGCCGCGCTGAAGCGATTGGGCCTCGAGCAAAACACCATTGTCGTCCTGTGGGGCGATCACGGATGGCACCTTGGCGATCTCAGCATCTGGACCAAGCACACAAATTACGAGCAGGCCAACCGCATTCCTATCCTAGTTGTGGCGCCCGGTGTGGCCCGGCCCGGCAGTGTGACTCGTCAACCCACCGAGACGGTGGACCTGTACCCCACGCTTGCTGCACTGGCCGGACTGCCCGCTCCGGTCGGACCACAATCCATCGACGGTCAGAACCTCGTGCCGGTTTTGAAAAACCCTAAGGCCCGCGTGCGAGATCATGCTTTCCACTGCTACCCTCGTCGCCGCCTCGGCCGCGCCATCCGCACCGAACGTTATCGCCTCGTTGAATGGCGTAATGCCGGCGAACCGCTGGCGACAGCCGAGTATGAATTATACGATTACTCGAAAGGCGCGGTTGAAACACAAAACCTTGCTCAGCAGCAGCCGCAGTTGGTGAAAGAACTGGCAGCCAAGCTGGCAACTTACCCTGAACCGGTATCGCGTTCCGGTCGCCGCCCTGGCAAGGTGATTTCGCCTTCGCCCCAAATCGCTGGTAAATCGCTGCGTATTGAAGCGGAGATCCAGTTGAAGGCACAGGCCACACCACAGGGTGTTTTGCTGGCTCAGGGTGGCAAGGAACATGGTTACGCGATTCATTGGCTGAAAGGAAAGTTGGCGTTTGATGTGCGTGTAGATGGCAAGGTGACCCGTGTGCAGATCAATGCCCCAACGAAAGGCAAGTTGAGGGTGGTTGCGGCATTGAACCAACAGGTAATATCCCTTGAAGTAGAGGGTGCTAGTGCAAAGGTGAATTCACCCGGCCTCATCCCTGTGCAGCCCAAGGATGATTTATCGATTGGGTTCGATGATCAAACCGCAGCCGGTAATTATAACTCGCCTAACTCTTTCAATGGGAAGGTGCTTTCCTATTCAGTGAATAAGCGTTGACCGGTTTTCATATTCCATGTAGCCAAGATTAAGTTCCACCTGTTGAAATGAATAATATGAAACAACTCATTGTAATGATTCTTAGTGCTGTACTCTTGATAGGATGCAGTAAGGAAAAGAAAGAAGAGGTATCACAAACTGAAGTTTCTAAACCTAATCCGCCAAAAGTGGATTTATTTACTGCGGTTGCCGAGGGTAATCTTGAAGTGGTTCAAGGCCATATTGCTGCGGGTACTGATCTCAATCAACGTGCCCCAGATGATGCAGGGAAATCCACGCCTTTAATGATTGCAGCTACATTTGGTCATGCTGAGATTGCGTCTGCCTTAATTGATGCCAAGGCGGATCTAAATCTTGTGAACGCTCAACAGGGTGATACGGCTTTATTAATAGCTGCATTCCTTTGCCATACCGAAGTGGTTCAAGCACTGCTTAAGGCTGGAGCAGACAAAAACATAAGAAATAAAACGGGTGCATCCGCATATGATACCGTGGCTGGTAGTTTTGAAGAGGTTAAAGGTATCTATGAATTATTGGATGGTGTTCTTTTCAAGCCATTGGGTAAACCTCTGGATTACGATCGTATCCAAGCCACCCGTCCCAAAATCGCCGTGATGTTGCAATAAACGGGCTTTCCAATCAATGGAAGGAGGGTGAAGCCCTTTTCTTCCGTCCAAGAAGATTGTTTTAAAGTGACCTTTATCGGTCTTACGGGAGCTATTTTTATAAGATTACATTTATCATGAGTGCAAAACCTAACTCTAATTTAGCGTCTATTTTTTATGGGTCGGTTTTGGTGTGTTTGAGCTTGTTACTAACAATTTGGGTAGGAAGACTCTACTCAGAGCGAGTGGCGGTGGTAAGAATGATCGATCAGCTCGGAGGAGAAGGTGTTTCAGAGGAACTTCAAAGTGGGACATACGAGAAATCTTTTTTGCCTGCAGAACATTGGTTCCTATTTTTCGGAGATACCACTCGGCCTAC
>DPAW01000004.1:0-526 GCA_003517285.1 Verrucomicrobiales bacterium | reverse complement strand
CCAATTACATTCGCTTGCTGGTCGGTGATTATTTGGATGAAGAGGTGGCTGTCTCGATTGATGAACTGGAGAAGGAGATTCGGCAGGGTGAGAAAATTGATCCGGATAATGCGTTTTATAATTATATTTGGGCGGCGATTCTTTTCAAACGTGGGGCCGAGTGGGAAAGTATTCCAGATGAAGATCGTGATGAATGGGTTATCAATGATCCGACTCTTTTGGATTCAGCCATTGTCGAGTTGCGCAAGGCCACGGCAAAGCCGTACTACCGTCGGTATCATGATGAACTTAATGAAGAGCGACTAGGGCTTTTCCCTGAAACCCGTCGGATTGAGCATCGACTTGTAAAGCTGACATTTTTGGCCAGCCTACGACTGCCTGAACTTGGTTTAGTGCGAGATTTGTTTAAGGCGATCCCTCAATATGTTGAAAGCAATGAATTGTCTGGATCTGAGGCCTCTCAATTACTGGATACTTGGCAGAGTTTTTTGACGCAATCCACACCGGATGCTTATTGTTTGATTGA
>DPAW01000107.1 GCA_003517285.1 Verrucomicrobiales bacterium | reverse complement strand
GTTGAACTGATGTAGAAATTCCATCGCCGAGCCGTCGGCGCGGAAGCGAAATACGCCCATGCCAAAGCGATGTTGCTCGCCGCCCACCTGGCCGTTGAAAGCGGAGTAGCCAACCGTGCCGTAGATCCAGTTGTCGAACCCGTACCGCAGGTTGCTCGGGCCGGCGTGCGTGTCGCCCGCACCAAAGCCGGTGAAGAGCACCTCGCGCACGTCTGCTTTGTCGTCGCCGTTGGTGTCCTTGAAAAATAAAAATTCCGGCGCGTGTGCCACGATGATTCCACCACGGGCGAAGGTGAATGACGTGGGAATGTTCAGACCGTCAGCAAAGATTTTAACCGAATCACATTTGCCGTCGCCGTTCGTGTCCTCCAGAATCTTGATGCGATCATTGCCCTTGCGGCCTTCCTTGATTTCGTTTGGGTAATCGACACTCTCGGCGACCCATAACCGGCCTCGTTCATCCCATTGTAAATAAATCGGATTTACGATCTGCGGCTCGGCGGCGAAAAGTTTCAACTCCCAGTCCGCCGGCACCTGTGTATATTTCATGCTCTCGGCTGCCGACATTGGTAGCTGGTAGGGCAAGGGCTCCGGGCGCTTTTCGTAATTCGGAACATTGTCGCGCTTCTCGTACTTCAATGGCGCGCGGCCGGCCAAAAACTTTTTGTACCGCGCCTGCACCGATTCGCCCGCCGCCCAGAGGATGCCGCTCTTGAGTAGCTGATGAAACCCGGCGTGACCCCACACGCGCGCGTCGTGGCCCGAGGCAGTGTAAAACACGCGACCCTTGCCCTGCGTACGCACCCAAGTCCACGGTTCCGGCTTGGTGTGCGGATCGCCCGGCATCGCGTCGCGCACCATTAGCACCGTGCGATTCTTCGGATTATGATTAGTGTGAAAATACGTCTCGTCCCACGCTTCGAAAGCCTTCACGCCTTTCATTGCTGGGTGTTTTCCGTCTGAAATGCGTGCTCTGAACACCGCCCCCTGATGACTCTTGAACCGACCTCCCACCAGCTTGTCGAAGCCTGGTTCATTGCCAAAACACCAGCTCGCGCAATGCACTGGCACAAACCCACCACCGTTCTCCACAAAATTTTTTAGGTTCGTCCACTGATGCGGCTGGATCGTACCGTGGTTTGCATACAACAGCAGCACATCAAACTGGCCGAGATACTTCGCATCGCCCAGCGCCTCCTCCACGCTCACCGTGTAATCAAAATAAATCGCATCTCGCCCCAGTGCCTTGGCCAGCATGGGGTAGTATTCATTGGAGTTATGGAGCTTCGCCGGATGCCCGAGAAACAGCACCCGAATCGGTCCCGCCTCCGCCATCAGGAAGCTGAACAAAAGAAAAAAAGGAATCAGTAGTCGAGGTTTCACGAATCTTTCGGATTAAATTATTTTTTGTTACGCACGGGCGTAGCGTTGGTTTTGGGAAGCCACTGGGTCAGTCGGGTTTTCACTGCGGCCAGCTCGGGGCGGTCAGCGAGGTTGGTGAATTCGTTCGGGTCGGTCTGATGATCGTACAATTGTTCCGTGCCGTTGGGGTGACGGATGTAGCGATAGCGTTGGCCGCGCACGGCGTGGTTGTCGCGGCCCCACGTGGTGACGGTTGGCCGATCCCATTGGGACTTCGGGTTTTTCAAGAGCGGCACCAGGCTCACGCCGTCCAAATCCTTCCGCGCGGGCAGCGCGCACAATTCATTCAGGGTCGGATACACGTCCAGCAGATTCACCGGTCGATCGCACACACCGCCGCTGGTCGTCACGCCCGGTGCCACGATCATCAGCGGCACACGCGTGGATTCCTCAAACAACGTGAATTTTTCCCACTGCTGCTTTTCACCGATGTGCATGCCGTGATCGGACCACAGTACAATAATCGTGTCCTTCGCGTGTGGGCTTTTGTCCAGCGCATCCAGCAGTCGGCCCACCTGCGCATCGGCAAAGCTGATCGACGCAAGATAACCGCGCACCGCGCCGCGCCATTCGTCGTTCTTCACCAGCCATTCGTGCCATGACTTGCGGATGCCGCGATGGCCGGCTGGTGGCACATCACCGAGGTCGTCTTTTTTTACCCTCGGTAAAAACACTTTATCTTCCGGGTACAACGCAAAATATTTCTCCGGTGCATACCACGGAATGTGTGGCCGGAAAATACCGACCGCCTGAAAGAATGGCCGCGGTCGGCGCTGCATCAATTCGCCAATCGCCCAGTCCACCACCTGATGGTCAGCTGTCTTGCTTTCAGGCTGAGGATCTTGTGCCCAGTCAAAGAAATGTGGCGGCCGACCTTCGGCGCTTTTGCCAACGACAATCGGCTTGGAATAGAGATACCCGTTGGTCGCTCGTTTGGCCTTGGTGGCCTTGGGCCAGAGCGGGTCAGGCATGGGGCGATCCGCCGCCGGCCAGTAACGATCCCACAACTTGGCTTCGTTCTGCTGTTTGCCGTAGCCATCGTTGATCCACGAGAGACAATGAAAAATCTTTCCGCCACCAAAGGCCTCATAGCCGCCTGCGCGAAAGTGTTCGGGCAACGTCACCGCCTTGGCCAGACGTGGGCTGCGACGCCAGTCCTGACCGTTGTTGTAGACGCCTGAGCTGGCCGGGGCCACACCGGTCATGATCGCCACGCGCGAGGGATTACACGCCGGTGCAGCGCAATGCGCATTGGTGAACAACACCCCGCGCTTTGCCAGTCTATCCAGATGCGGCGAATGCACCCCGCTGCGTCCTCCCATGCAATTGACCCAATCATTGAGGTCATCAATGGCAATAAACAACACATTCGGCCGATCCGCCGCCACAGTGAGCGGCGCCAGTATGAGAAACAGGCAGGTAAGAAAACGCATAAGTTGGATGGGAGCAGGATAGGCTATTTGGTGGCGGGAGACAACGGGGAAGCGTCCGGTGCCTGTTCGTCCAGAACGCGGCGTGTTTCGCTGACATCAATCCAGCGAATGAGCAGCAGAAACCCAACCTGTACCACGCCGGTCACGAGAAAGATTTGTCCGAAATCTGGAGCTTCTCCCATCAACGAGGCCAGCTTGGTGCCACTGGTGAGGGAGAGATTGAGTAGCGCCATGTAGGCGGTGAATTGCGTGGCGGCAATCGCCGGCCAACTGACGCCCATGAAAATGGCGTACAACGAGACGGTCATCACGCCGATGCAGAACTGCTCGGTGAATGCGTACCCGACGATCATCGACCTGTTCCCCCACTGCGGTTCCAGTAAGGCAAACCCGATCCAAACCATGCCGAGCGCCACAGTCGCCGCCCCGGCCACGCGCCGCGCCGAAAACAGATCTGCCAACACCCCGCCCAGCAGCGAACCACCCAAGGCAAAGAAATAACCGAGCCCTGTGATCCAGGCGGAGTAATCTTCCATCGACCATTCCAGTTTGCCGAGAATCAGGATCTTGGATACGGACGATAACAGCGTGGTGCCCGCCAACACTCCGATAGCCAGCAAGGCGGCTAAGCGGGTGGATTTCAGGGAGAAGGCGGTATTCATCGATTTGCGGATGGAGGCAAACGAAGCTGTGGCTTTCCGGGAGAGTTGTGGCACTAAGTTATTCGGATCGAGTGGTTGCCAAGGAAACAGCCGTTCGCCATCGCGTTCGCGGAGAAAGAGCGGCGCACACATCACCAACAGCATGATGCCCACCTGCAACGAGATGGCTAGGTGTAGCCCGTGTCGAGCCGTGATCACGCCCATCACCGAACCACCGATGATGGAGCCCAGATAACTGGCCGCCCGCATGAAGCCGTTGGCTTTACCGCGTTCTCTCTCGGGCAACAGATCCACCGCCAAGGCATCGACCGACACATCCTGCAGCGAGGCAAACACGTTGTGGATGGCAATGATCCAGACCAGCGTGGTCATGCCTTTGGATAGATCAGGCAGAAACAGGATCAGCACAAGTGTGATGACCATCATCGATTGGGCGAGCAAAATCCACGGCCGCCGTCGGCCCAGCGCGTGTCGGGCAAAATCAAACCGGTCAATGATCGGTCCCCAAATGAATTTAAACGTCCACGGCAATTGCGCCATGAGTGTGACGCCAGCCACTTCGGCGATGGAATAGCCTTTCGATGCCAGAAAAGCTGCCAAGGTGCCGGTGACAAACCCGAACGGCATGCCCTGGGCCAGATACATCAGGCAGAGTGTCATCAACCGCAGCGGCGGCGAATTCTCTAGCGAACGCGTCACGCCGCGCAGAGTCGGCCCAAAGCCGCGTGCGGCCAAGTCATTTCACTCTGTTCTTTTGTTCAAGCTACTCGTACCCTGCGCGCGTTCCATGAGTGACGTTGTTCAACGCATCAAGGTAATCGATTCCCATACCGCCGGTGAGCCGACGCGGGTGGTGGTGGAAGGTTTGCCGGAATTTGCCGGCACGCCGGGGGAGTGGCGCGATTTTCTGCGCGCCCAGCATGATGATCTGCGCACTGCGGTGGCCTGCGAACCGCGCGGGCACGAGGCGATGGTGGGCGCGTATTTGCTGGAGCCTACTCAATCGGATTGCGTGGCAGGCGTCGTGTTTTTCAACAACGTCGGGTACCTACACGGCTGCTTGCACGGGACCATTGGGGTGGCGGTCACGCTCGCGCATCTCGGGCGATTGACCCTCGGTGAAAACAAAATCGAAACACCGACCGGTATCGTGACCGTGCGTCCGCCTGAGGATGGTTGGGTGACGGTGCAAAACGTGCGCAGCTGGCGTCACGCTGCTGCCGTGCCTGTGGATGTACCCGGTTGGGGCACGGTGCAGGGCGACGTGGCTTGGGGCGGTAACTGGTTTTATCTGATTGAAGCCGGGGACACCATTGAGGTGGGTTTCAATAATCTCGATCAACTCACTGATTTCACCTGCGCCGTGCGTGATGCGCTGGAGGCTAATGGCATCACTGGCGCCGAAGGAGGCGAGATAGATCACATCGA
>DPAW01000125.1:5559-5735 GCA_003517285.1 Verrucomicrobiales bacterium | reverse complement strand
CCCGTCCAGTGAACATTAAAATCATACCGGAGACTGTTCGGGAGATTTTCGAAATTTCTCCCCACGCGGGCTTGGCTGCGCTGGGCCTCGAAGGTTTGATCCTTAAGCTTCCAAGCGCCATTGCTGAGGTTTAGCTTTTTACTTTTCTTTTCGACTTCCTCGGCGGTTGCATCGGC
>DPAW01000125.1:4951-5238 GCA_003517285.1 Verrucomicrobiales bacterium | reverse complement strand
GCAAGCGCTTTGAGATATTGGCCACTGGAGGAATCGTAAAACGTCCATTCCCGGACGCTTTTGGGGCCTTGATACAAATCCTTCAGGGCCGTGAACCCAGGTACGAGTGTTTTGAGGGCCGTTTGCTTCAGCTGCAATTCACCGCCGTACCAGGTGCTAAGTGTGAGTTTACCGTCGGATAAAGACTTGAGTTCGCCAGAAAGGGCATCCCCATTGGCGAGGGTGATTTGACAATTATGATTCCGAGAATTTGGGGGCGTTTCGCGTTGGCCCAGCTGGATGTATTG
>DPAW01000125.1:0-4544 GCA_003517285.1 Verrucomicrobiales bacterium | reverse complement strand
AGTTCGCCGAAATAGATCGACCCATCTTTCAGGGCAAAATGCTCTACCTTGGAACGGCGGTTTGATTTCAGAGCCGGAATTGTGGTGGTATTGTTAGGTACAAACAACTGTTTCCCCAAAACCGGCGCCGGCGCCGGCACGGGGTTATTGACTGGCACAAAATCAAGCCAGCCCCACACGGGGAAGCCGCTGGCAACCAGCAAAACGAGGACGTGCAAGTGTCTGGAGCGGTTCATAACGCAGTTGATCCAAAAGGATTGGACGGTTTTCGTCAAGAAACCCTTGTTATTTGTCGTTTAGCCGGTCGCGTAGTTTCTCGAGCTTCGGTGAAATGACAAAGGCGCAGTAGGGAGCGGATTGGTGCTGGTTGTAATAATCGTGATGGTAGGCTTCCGCAGGGTAAAACGCTTCCAGCGGCTCGATAGTGGTCACGATCGGTTCGTCGAATTTGCCTGCGGCTTGATCCAATGCGGCTTGGGCCAGCGTGGTTTGTTCCGGGGATACCGGCATGATCGTGGAGCGATATTGAGTGCCCACGTCATTGCCTTGGCGGTTTAGGGTCGTGGGATCGTGGGTATGGAAAAAGAACTCGAGAAGGTCGTTTAGGGAAATCGTATCGGGATCATAAGTGATTTGGATTACCTCCGCATGGCCGGTGTTGCCTGCGCATACCTCACGATAGGTTGGGTTATTCGTGTCACCACCGGCATATCCGGGTGTTACGTGAGATACACCCGCGAGTCGTTGGAATAGCGCTTCGAGGCACCAGAAGCATCCGCCGCCCACCGTGAGAGTTTCGTCGGTCATGATTAACTCCCCGGTTTTACCGGTTCCAAGGACTGCAAATCTTCTGGGAGATCATCCGGGGCAAAGGTTTCCACTTGCATTTCGAGAAGGCTGATAAACGGAACACCGGGATCGTAGCCGCCACTGGAGCGATCCACTAACACGGCCAGTGCCTGCAAATCGCCGCCATGCTCGCGAACAATCTGGATGGTTTCATCCGCGCGTCCGCCGCGGGTGACCACATCTTCTACAATGAGAATTTTTTCACGTGAGTCGATCTGGAATCCACGCCGCAAAACCAAGGCGTCGTTTTCCTTTTCCACAAAAATAAACCGTACTCCCAATTGGCGTGCAACTTCCTGGCCGATGACTAGGCCGCCCATAGCCGGGGCCACCACGGTGGTGATGCTGTGATTGCGCACCTTATCGGCAAGCGCCTCGCCGAGCTGCTCCACCACAGGCATTTTTTGAAGCGCCTGTGCGCATTGGAAAAATTCGCGGCTTCGCAGGCCGCTGCGCAAAATGAAATGGCCCTCCAGTAGGGCGTGGTTTTGCCGGAACACTTCCAGCACTTGCTTGCGAGTCATGAGTGAACGCTAAGGGCCGTTCGAGTCCAAGGCAATCGCAAGTCATTCACGGATTCGGCTCGATTTTCACCGCGATTTATGCTTCAATCAATCCGTGCCTCGGAGGGCCAAACTATTCATTGCCATTTTGCTTTTGCCTGTATGCATTGGCGTGCTGCGGGCTATGGGTGACTTGTGGCAGGGGTTTGAATTTCAAGGGGTGGTGATGGTGCCATTGGTTGCGGGCATCGCCTGCATGGGGGCCTTGTATCGATGGCTGCCCCGGCCCATGTGGGTGTATGTGTTGGGTCACGAATTCACCCATGCGCTGGCAACCATGGCTTGTGGTGGGCGAGTGAAGGGCATGAAGGTCACCGGCGAGGGCGGGCATGTGTATGTTACCAAGGATAATTTTTTTGTCACATTAGCCCCGTATTTTGTGCCGCTGTATGCCGTGTTGGTGTTCGCGTTATTCGCCTTGGGACGGATGTTTTGGGGGTGGAACACCCCGTGGGCTTGGGGAGTTTTTCACTGGGCGTTGGGCTTGGCGTATGCTTTTCATGTGTTGTTAACCGTGGAAATACTGCGCACACGCCAACCGGATATTACTTCGCAGGGCCGCTGTTTTTCAGGAGTTATCATATTGCTGGGGAATACGTTAATTCTGATGGCAGGCTGGTCGTTGGTGATGGGTGAACCGGGTTTGATGGAGGTGGGGCGAGAGGTTGCCAGTGGAGTGGGCCGGACGTTTCAGGATATGGGTGGCTGGGCGCAACGCGGGGTGTCGACCATTAATTCAGCCTTGAAATAGCCCCCTCCATCATGCGAAATGCACGCACAAAATGACACTGAGTGAAATTGTCCAGGCCGAGCATATCGTGCCGGACCTTCAAGCCACGGATCGTTGGGAGGCGATCGACGAACTGATAGGCCAGCTGGTAAGCAGCGGCGCGATCAAGGAAGAGGATCGCGAGGCCATTACCGAGGTCGTCAAGAAGCGGGAAAATTCCATGAGCACCGGCATCGGTTTTGGGATCGGTATCCCTCATGCCGCCACGGATGTGATCGGGGATGTTGTCGGCGCACTGGGTCGCTCCAAGGTCGGCATTGATTTTGAGGCGCTGGACAATCAGCCAGTCAATTTGGTGGTGTTGTTTCTCGTGCCGCAAGGTCAGTTTCAAAAGCATCTTCATACATTGGCCAACATCGCCAAGTTGCTGCATAACCGCGAGTTTCGTGATTCACTGGATAACGCCGAAGATGCGGCGGCCATTCAACAGATCATCAGCCAACCGGCCGAGTAATCGCTGTGATCCAGGCCGAGATCGAGCAACGCCTTCAGGAAGCAACGCTGGCGCATTTGCCGGATGCAGATCGTTCCCGCGTTTTGGTGCGTCCGTGTGCAGATCCACAGCACGGCGATTACCAAAGCAATGCGCTCATGGGTTTGGCTAAGCAGCGGAAGATGAATCCGCGCCAGCTTGCCGAAAAGGTGGTGGAAACTCTGCATGTGGCCGATTGGTGTGAGCCGGTGGAAATCGCCGGTCCCGGTTTCTTGAATTTTCGATTGAAGCCCGATGCCCTCCAGCAATCATTGCAGGCGGCTCTCGGCTCAGAGTGTCCGTTTGTCTTATCAGCAAAATCACCCCGGACGGTGGTGGTGGATTTCAGCTCGCCCAATGTCGCCAAACCGATGCATGTGGGGCATATTCGATCAACCATTTTGGGGGATACCTTGGCACGTGTGCTGCGAATGCTGGGGCATCGAGTGGTGACCGATAATCACATCGGCGATTGGGGTACGCAGTTTGGCATGCTGTTGCTCGGTTGGAAAACGGAGTTGAACGAAGCGGCCTTGAAGCAGGATCCGATCGCCGAACTAGAGCGACTCTACAAAGCCATCAATGCCGATGAATCGCGCCGAGACGAGGCGCGGGCCGAGCTGGTGAAACTGCAATCGGGCGACGAGGAGAATCTCGCGATTTGGCAACGCATGATTGCGCTTTCTCAAGAACAATTTGACCACGTATACGGCCGGCTTGGGGTGACATTTGACGAGACGTTGGGCGAAAGTTTTTACAACCCGCAATTGCCCGGGCTGGTTGAGGAGTTGCAAGGGAAGGGCATTGCCGAGCTGAGTGAAGGGGCGATGGTGGTGCGATTCCCCGGTGATAAACAATTGGCCGATAAGCCGGCGATTGTACGTAAGCGCGATGGGGCGGCGAATTATACCACCACGGATCTCGCCACCCTGCGTTATCGCATGGAGACGTGGTTGCCTACGGATATCGTTTATGTCACCGACGGCCGACAACAGCTGCATTTCCAGCAGCTCTTCAATATTTTTGGCCGCTGGCAGGAATCGGCTTCAGCCAAGATGGAGCATGTTTGGTTTGGGTCCATTCTTGGGCCAGATGGGAAACCCTTCAAGACGCGCAGTGGGGAAACCGTGCGTTTGGCTGATCTGCTCGATGAAGCGGAGGAACGGGCCCTTGCGGTGGTGAGTGAAAAAAATCCGGATCTTCCAGATACTGAACGGCTTGAGATTGCTCGGGTGGTCGGCTTGGGGGCCTTGAAATACGCCGATCTCTCAAACAACCGGCAGAGTGATTACATTTTTGATTGGGACAAAATGCTCGCATTGCAGGGCAACACCGCACCGTACCTCCAATATGCCTACACGCGCGTGCGCAGCATATTCCGTAAAGTGGATGCGCTGGACTTTACGAAGGTGGAGTTGCAACTCAAGGCGCCAGAGGAATTGGCCTTGGCCAAGCACCTGATGAATTTTGGGCAGACACTGGAAATGGTGGCTCAAGATTATCGGCCCAACTTTTTGTGCAATTACCTGTTCGAACTGGCGGGGCATTTCAGCCGTTTCTATGAAGCCTGTCCGGTCCTCAAGGCAGAAGCTGCTGAACGGGACAGTCGCTTGGCTTTGTGCGAATTGTCAGCGCGAGTACTAAGTTCCGGGCTGGATGCGCTGGGCATCGAGGTTACTGAAGTAATGTAAGCAGATGCCGGAACAAGGCGCGCTCGTCGGCGCAATGTTTTGTCTCTTTCGTGACTAAACCGAAGCCCTCACCGTATGCTGGGCCGTTCACGACACAGGCGTCTGTTCGACAGGTTTTTATCTGCTCCGCCCCCTTGTTGACCACTTGCTTGGGACGGCCTGTCACTTCGTATTTCCAA
>DPAW01000074.1:9222-16095 GCA_003517285.1 Verrucomicrobiales bacterium | reverse complement strand
CGGCCGGGTGATCGGATTATGAATGTGAACGATGAGCCGATTGAAACTTGGCAAGATGTCGTTTATGCCGTGCTGGACAGCGAAGGGGAAACGGTGGCGGTTCAGGTACAAAGAGGCGAGGAGCAGCGTCAGTTTGATTTGCCGGCCGGCACATGGAGCGGAGGTATCCGGCGGATTCGTCTGGATAATCAAGATCTACTTGAGGTGATGAGTTTTGAGACGCCTAGTCTCTTGGGAGACGTGGGCTTCAAGCCGGGCGATGTGGTGCAGGGTGTTAATGGGCAGAAAGCCTACAGTCAGTATCAACTGCTGGATTTATTAATGGCAGATGCTGGGCAGATGAAAACCGTTCTTGTGACTCGGGGTGATCAAAAGGTGGAGCTGCCTTTTGAAACGCCGGATGTCGCCGAGGTTACCGTTGAACAGGTGGTTACAGAGGACGAAGATGGCTTGTCGACCCCGGCCTCCAAGGCTGATGTGCAAGCGGGGGATGTAATCAAAAGCGCCGCGGGTGTTCGGGTGACTAGCACGCGACAGTTGGTGGATATCATCGAGGCTCAGGATAATAAAGAATTTCAACTGGACCTGCTGCGTGGCGACAAAGGAATCCAAGTTTCCATCACCCCGAAAGACAATCGCTTGGGGGTGGCGTTGAAACAGGATATTGGGTTGGTCTTCAAGCCTGAGCCCATTCGTTACAGCAAAGAACTGGCTCATCCGTCGCCAGCGGCGCAGATCGGGGATGTGCTTGATAAGATCGCCATCACGTTTAAGGCGCTTGGGCGCGGTAAGGATTCGGGCGTGGGGGCGAAAGATTTGAGCGGTCCCGTGGGGATTTTTGGAATGCTTGCCATTCAGGTGAATCATGACCTGCGGTTGGCTCTGAGCTTTCTGGTACTACTGAACATCAACTTGGCTATTCTAAACCTGTTGCCGGTGCCGGTCCTTGATGGCGGGCATATCCTGATCTCTATCATTGAGTGGATTCGCAAAGAACCGGTCAGTGTGAAAATTCAGGAATGGGCCACCACGGCGTTTGCGGCGTTATTGCTCTGTTTCTTCGTGTACGTAACTTTTGCGGACGTGAAACGCGTACCGTTGCTGCACGATATCTTTAATCGCGACACTGAAAAGGTGGAGCAACCGGCCGGCGCCGGCGAATAGTATGCAATATTGCGCCTCACCGTATCGCTATAACCGGCGTGCGTCCCGGCCCGTGGTGGTTGGTGATCCGGAAAATGGCGGCGTGGTGGTGGGCGGCGATCACCCAGTGGTGCGTCAGTCCATGCTCACTAGCGACACGTTGGACACTGAAGCTTGCGTTGATCAATCGATGGCGTTGGTGGAAGTAGGGTGTCAAATCGTTCGGATTACGGCCCAGACCAAACGTTATGCCGCCAATCTCGAGCAGATTGTTGCGGGTATTCGCAAGCGTGGTTCCAATGTGCCAGTGGTGGCGGATATTCATTTCAAGCCTGCTGCGGCAATGGAGGCTGTGAAATGGGTCGAGATGGTTCGGGTCAATCCGGGGAATTATGCTGACTCTAAGAAATTCGCCACGCACGAATACACCGATGCCGAGTACGCTGAGGAATTGGCTCGGATTGAGGAATCGTTTGGTCCACTGGTAGACGAGTGCAAACGTCTTAAACGGGCGATGAGGATCGGCACCAATCACGGGTCTCTTAGTGATCGGATCATGAATCGATACGGCGATACGCCGTTGGGGATGGTTGAGAGCGCACTGGAGTTCGCGCGGATCGCCCGGGATCGGGGTTTTCACAACTTTAAATTCTCCATGAAATCCAGCAACCCAAAGGTGATGATCGAATGTTATCGCCTGCTGGCGACCCGATTAGCGGAGCTGGGGCCGGATTGGAATTATCCGCTGCACCTTGGGGTTACGGAAGCTGGGGAAGGCGAGGATGGACGGATCAAGAGCGCAATTGGAATTGGTTCATTATTGTGCGACGGCTTGGGTGATACGATACGTGTTTCTCTGACCGAAGATTCTCCGAACGAAATTGCTGTTTGCAACGATCTGCTAGAGCAGATTCCGCTCTTGACATCGCCTGATTCGAAAGTGGATGAGGTGAGCTTGTCTTATGATCCGTTCGAATACGAGCGACGTAACTCGACGGAAATTAACTTGGGCGAGGGAATTCTGTGCGGAGGTGATCAGACGATTCGGGTTATTGTTGGGCAAAATGCATGGGATAAATTAGCTTCGCAAATCCGTCCCGGTGATGACGTGCGGCCAGAGGGCATTTATGAAAATCTCGATTTGCTGGAGTTGGACCCTAGTGAGGAATTTGAGATCGATGATGATTCGCAAATGATTACGGTGGTCGATGGGGTGGATTTGCCAACGATTACTGCGTTTCGTTTGTTGGCTGCTAAATTATCAGCGAAGGGAAAAACTAATCCGATTCTGCTTAAGGATACTCTGGTTTTCGGGGAAGTGCCATTGGAGCCGAATGTCGCCTTGCTTCGGGCCTCTGTGGTGATAGGGGCTTTGCTGTGTGATGGCATTGGAGATGCGATTTTGGTGCGCGGCGAAAGTGGAGCAGGTCAATCTCTCCGATTGGCTTACAATATTTTACAGGCGGCCGGTTGTCGTACCTTTAAGACAGATTATGTAGCTTGCCCGAGTTGTGGGCGTACATTGTTTGATTTGCAAGAAGTAACGGCCCGAATTAAGGCCCGCACAGAACATCTTAAGGGGGTAAAGGTCGCCATCATGGGATGTATTGTTAATGGGCCAGGGGAAATGGCCGATGCAGATTTCGGTTATGTGGGAGGGGCACCTGGGAAGATTAATCTGTATGTTGGGAAATCCCCCGTACGTTTTGGGATTCCGGAAGCAGAGGCTGTGGAATCTCTCGTGAACCTGATAAAGGAACACAATAAATGGGTGGAGCCGGTTCAGGCGGATTCATAACGCCAATAGCTGGTCGCGTCCCTTGGGAATGAACTCCAAATGATGCTGGATAAAGTTCCCTAAAAAACGACCAGCGGTCGTGGCTTGTTCGCGCGTGGGTGTGAGCGTAATGATCGCGTCCCAATTCAATACCGCTAACTGTTCCATGAGCAGGCAAGTCCCCTCGTCCAGGCTGTCGTCATTCAAAGATGGAGCTAGCCCCAATTCATTGAGCGTCTTAATTTCAAGCGCGTAAGCCAAAGCTGGCCGAGCGGGATTGTTCTCTAAATGCTTCAGGAGGGTAGCGAAAATTGCGTGAATGCCGGGCAGGGCGTGCTCGGGTTCAGTGGCGCGTTCAATCAAGCGGGTGGCGTAGGCGAACAGTTGAAGACGCGTGATGTCCAGTCGGAGGTTGGGATGATTGGCCAGCAGTTGTACCTCGCGCAATGTGTGCAGATCCGATCGGCGACTGCGGCGGAATGAGAAATCGGCTTCAAACAGCAAATCTAATTTGCCTCGCAAAGCGCTCTTAGCCCGACGGGCGCCTTTAGCCACCGTACTAAGCCGGCCGTGTTCCGGAGTCAACCAATGGACAATCAAGCTGCTATCCGTCAGTGGGCGGACACGCAGAATAATGCCGTTGGCCTTTTCATCCATAGGCTAAGGTGTCCACGGGAAAGCGTTTGGCCAGTTGGGTCAGAAGGCGGTTTTCTTCGCGCTTCATTTGCCGTCGGTCGTTGGGGGCATGATCATCGTGTCCATTTAGATGCAGGACGCCGTGAATGAAATAGCGGGCAAGCTCTCGGCCGAGTGGAACGTCGTAGCGTTGGCCATATTCGGTGGCCACCGCCGGACAGATTATCAGTTCGCCATCGAGCGTATCGGCTTCCGAATAATCGAAGGTGATGATGTCGGTGGGGCCTTCATGTTTCAAATGCGCTTCGTTCACTTCAGCCATACGCTTGGCGGATACAAAGGTGATCGACAGACTATAGGCCGGGATTTGAAAAAGCTGATCCAGCGCGATCGTTGCGGCTTTTTTGAATTCGCGAGAAGCGATTCGGTGGACGCGCTGCTGGTTGCGGACACTGATAGTGTTCATTCCCGGTTGCGGCGGGTTTCGTAGGCGTTGATGATCTTTTGGACCAACGGATGGCGGACCACATCGTTTTGGGCGAATTTCTTGATGGCGACTCCCTCGGTTTTACGCAATGTCAGCAAGGCTTCCAGGAGGCCGGATTGCTTCGAGGGAGGGAGGTCAATTTGAGTTGGGTCGCCGGTGACGATGGCTTTGGAGTGATAGCCGAGTCGGGTTAGAAACATGAACATCTGTTCATTGGTCGTGTTTTGGGCTTCATCTAGAATCACAAACGCGTTGTTCAGTGTGCGACCACGCATGTAGGCGAGTGGAGCAATCTCGATGGTCTCGCGTTCCATGTGCCGTTGCACTTCCTCGACCGGGATCATGTCCAGTAGGGCATCGTGGAGGGGGCGCAAGTACGGGCTGAGCTTTTCGCGGAGGTCCCCAGGAAGAAAGCCTAGCGCCTCACCAGCCTCGACCGCGGGGCGGGTCAAGATAATGCGGGAAACATCGCCGCGCTGGAGAGCGCTCACGGCCATGGCCATGGCGAGGTATGTTTTACCGGTGCCGGCCGGGCCCACGCCAAAGGTAATGTCGTGGGTGGTGATCGCTTGGATGTACTCTTTTTGGCCGACTGTTTTTGGGATGACCGAAGGTTTTCTTGGGGATGTCGTGATGGTTTGGCTCTTCAATCCCCTGAGCGCTTCACCACCGTCTTCCTTAACGGTCTGAATGGCCTTCACCAAATCGCGTTGGCGGGGGCGTTGGCCGGTGTCGAGTTGATCCTTGAGCGAGGCGAACACATCTTGGGCTTGCGCCAGATTGTCGTCGTCCCCTTCCAATTTTATCCAGCCATCCCGTGAGGTGGCTTGAATTTCCAGTTCCTCCTCGAGTAATCGCAGGTTCGCCGGGTTGTTATCAAACAACTGCTGGGCTTGGCGGGCACTTTCGTACTGAAGGGTGACAGTAGCCATGTTATTATTTGGCCAAGGCCTTGCGAAGTTTGGCGGCAGTTTCGGTCAGGGCTTCAGGAAGCACGGCGGTTTGTCCGATGGCGGGCATGAAATTGGTGTCTCCGGACCAGCGGGGGACAATGTGCCAGTGCAGATGCTCTTCAATACCGGCTCCGGCAACGCGGCCGAGATTCAGGCCGACATTGAAGCCATCCGGATTCATGGCGGATTGGATCGCGCGCTTGGTGGCTTGGAGGAGCTGAAGTAAATCGAGATTCTCTTCGTCGTTCAGATCGTCCAAATCCTGAACCTGCTTGTAGGGCACAATCAACACATGGCCGCCATTGTAAGGGTAGGTGTTGAGGACGGCATAACCATGGCGTGAACGCCGGATGACGTAGTTGCCTTCATCGTCCTCGGACTGGCCGATTTGGGTGAACACAGAAGCGTCGCCAGAAGGATTCTTGGGACCGAGAATGTAATCGATGCGCCAAGGCGCGTGCAGTGCTTCCATTTGGCGTAACCTATGCTTGGGGCGGGGCGCTTGTCAAAGCTGGTTATTCGTCCAGTAGCGATTGGAAATGGACCTGTGTGCGGTCGAAAGTGCCCTGGATTTCCTGTAGGAGTGCGTGTACCCCGTCGAGATTTCCAAGTTTGGCATCGGTTTCGAGTCGTGAACAAGCATCGGCCAATTGGCTAGCGCCCAGATTGGCGCTGCTGCCTTTGATCTGGTGGGCGATGTTGCCAGTCTCTTCGGGGTTTTGACCCTTAATCGCTGATTGTAGATCGGATAATTGCGACCGTGTTTGATCAAGATACATCGAAATAATTTCACGAAACGTATCGTCCTGCCCGGCGGCCCGCAATTGATCTAATTGCGAGGTGTCCAGCAGAGGCATTTTTGAATCAACGACCACTTCCTCTTCGGCTTTAATTCCAAGTGATTTTTGCAGTGCAATTTGCAGTTCCTTCAGCTGAACGGGTTTGGAGATGAAATCATCCATGCCGGCCTCAATACAGGCGGCGCGATCGTCTTCTTGTGTGTTCGCGGTCATGGCGATGATGTAGACCGGTTCGCGGGTCTTGTCTTCAAGCTCGAGCTTACGAATGCGGCGAGTGGCCTCGAGTCCGTCGAGCACGGGCATTTGGCAATCCATGAGCACGATATCAAACTGGTCCAGGTTAGCGTCCAGAACGGCCTGGCCGTGTTCGCATATCTCCACCTGATGGCCCAGCTTGGTTAGTTGCAGGGTGGCAACGCGCTGGTTGATGGGATTATCTTCCGCGACCAAAATTCTTAGGGAATTGTGTTGGTTAAGTGGGTTGTTGTTGGAGGTTTTGAGTTTATGAACCTTGCCGGTCAGGGCGTTCAGGAGGGCTTGGTGCAGGCGGTTGAGACGGATGGGTTTGAGTAGTGTGCCTGAAACGCCCAAGGTACGCATCATACCGGGGTCCACTTTCATTCGGTGTGTAGTGAGTAGAACTATTTTGGTTTGAGTATTGTCCATGGAGGAATGGATATCCTGCACGAGATCCAGTGCATCGTCATCCTTGAGATTGAGATCGAGCAGGATCAAATCGAATGGCTCTTGTTCAGACAAGGCAGATTGGGCCTCCGCTTCGGATTGAACAGCGGTGACATTAATTTTCATTTGGGCGGCATATTCCTCAATGGCGCTCCGGGCAAAATCATTGGGGACAACTACCAACAGCGAGCGTCCGGATAACTCTTCTGCGTGCGACTGAAGCTCGCCGTCTTCCTTTTCCAGCACCGCGGTGAAATGAAACTGGGAGCCTTCACCCGGCGTGCTCTCCACCCACATGTCACCGTTCATCATTTCGGTGAGCTGACGGGAAATGGAGAGACCAAGGCCAGTGCCGCCGTATCGCCGAGTGGTGGAGCCATCGGCCTGACGGAA
>DPAW01000074.1:1910-8874 GCA_003517285.1 Verrucomicrobiales bacterium | reverse complement strand
GCTGATGCCAATGCCTGTATCGGATACGGTGAACTGAAGCTTCACATCGTCATTAGTCTCGTCAATAATCTGAACAGCTGTTTGTACCTCGCCTTCTTCAGTGAACTTCACCGCGTTGCTAATCAGATTGAGAAGAATCTGTCGAAGTCGTCCGGCATCACCTCGATACTGACCATCCAGCGCAGGTGGGATATGGCAGTGTAATTCAATGTGATTGGCCTCGGCTCGAAGAGCATGTAGCTCGACCGCTTCTTCGATCACTTGGCGGAGTGAGAATTCGGCCTTTTCAAGTTCCAAACGGCCGGCCTCAATCTTGGAGAGATCCAGAATGTCATTCAGGATTTCCAACAAGGCATCGGCACTCGTTCGGACGGTACCTGCATATTCCTGCTGTTCCTCCGAGAGATCAGAGTCGAGCAGCAGATCGATCATGCCGATGATGCCGTTCATTGGTGTGCGAATCTCATGACTCATTACGGCGAGGAACTGGGCCTTCATCTGGGCGGCTTCCAAGGCCATGTCGCGCGCGCGTGCGGTTTCGCGTTCGGCAAGTTTTAAGGCCGTGATATCACGGGAAATTCCGATTACACCCGTGGCAATGCCGGATCGGTTAGTGAATGGGACCTTGGTGACCGAAGCCCAAATATCCCGGCCATCGGTGTCGGTTTGTTGCTCCACCTTGTTGATGATCGGTTTGCCGGTGAGAATGACGCGTTGCTCGTCCTCGTGAAATGACTTGGCTAAAGCATCGGGGTGGAAATCATAATCGTTTTTACCGACAATGTCGCTGGGCGTCTTTAGTCCCAGCCGCTTGGCCAGCGCCGCGCTTCCCTTGATGAAGCGCGATTCAGTGTCTTTGATGTAAATCCGGTCCGGAACATTGTCCAATAACGCATTGAGCAGGTCCCGTTCATAGGCGAGCTGCTCCTCCATCTGGTGCCGTTCGGTTACATCCCAAAACATGCACTGGATGCCATTGATTTGTCCTTGGGAATCGAGCAGGGGGGTTTTGACCGTTTCGATATAGATGTTTTCCTCCCCGCTTCCGGTGCCAGTATGGATTTCTGTGGTGTCGTAGATTTCACCGGTTTCCATGACGCGCATGTCGTCGCGGCGATATTTGTCAGCGAGATGTTTTGGGGAAAGATCGTAATCTGTTTTCCCGAGAATATCCTTCAGCGGTTTGCCGACCGTTTGGCAAAATTGTTGGTTGGCGAAAATAAAGACGCCTTCGCGGTTTTTCCTAACAATGTTTTGCGGAATGGTTTCGACCAATGAATGGTAGAGCAGCTCGGAATCACGCAGGGCTTTTTCGGTTTCCTCCTTCTCCGTGATGTCCACCACGGTTCCCTCGTAATACAATAATTGGCCATCTTTGTTGCGTACGGCACGAACATTTTCGGCGATCCAGATTAACGAGCCATCATTTTTTTTGATCTGGGAAACAAAATTATGGATCACGTCCCGCTCGGTCATGATCTTGATGAATTCCTCGCGACGATGGGGGTCCACATACAATTCCCGGGAGACATCCTTCATTTGGCTGATAAGTTCTTCCGGGGAATCGAACCCATAAATCCGCGCCAGCATTGGGTTCGCCGAAATAAATTCGCCATCCGCTGTGGTTTGGAAAATGCCCTCTTGGACGTGATCGAAAATACTTCGGTATTTTTCCTCGGCCATTTCCGCGCCGAGTTCCTGAATGAGGAGTTCGGCGTTTTCCTCTTTCAGTTGATTGATCTGGTAGCGGTTTTCCAGATGGAGACTCGCCTGTGTAGCCAAGCCTTCGAGTAATTCAATTTGTGAATCATCCAGCGATTGTGATTCCGGGCCGGCCACACACAATGCGCCAACAGTTTGGTTGTTTGCGGAAAAGGGAAAGCCGGCGTAAAACCGAATACCATCTTCGGTGACCGGTGCCAAGTGGCGGATGTCTTCGTGTTTCTGGGCGTTCTCGACAATGAGCGGTGCGCCTCGTTCCACGCTGATGGCGCAAGGCGATTGATCGCGCGGAATGGCCCCGAGCGTCCAGCCGTATTCCGCCTTGCACCATTGCTCATTCGGGCCGGTGAAGCTAATGGCGGCATAGGGAGCTTCGGTAATATGGGCGGCCAATTGGGCGAGTTGATCGAAGGCAGGCTCGGGGTCGGTGTTCAGAATCTGGAGGGCATTCAGCGTTTTTTGCCGAGCTTTCTCCGTGGGCAATGATTTGGGTTCGTTGTCCGCCACCGTCCGCCAAATGTCGCACTGGGGTCAGTTGGTGGCAAGAGTAGTCTGGTGTGAATAAGTCGGATGTGCGCCGCTTGACCCGTGAAGTTACCCCGCCTAGTCTCGGAACATCGCGATCGCGATCAAGGAGGAGACATGAAATTTAAGGCTTTATTGGCCGCTCTTGTGGCGGGGGGAATGTTGTGGCTGCAATCAGGCTGCGTGGGTTTGGTGGCGGTAGGTGCCGGTGCCGGAACGGTGGCTTACATTCGTGGCGATTTGGAGGTGGAATCAACCAAACCGGTGGACCAAGTAATGGCGGCGATTGAGCAAACCTGTGCGGAATTAAATTTCAATATCGATAAGAAAGAGACCAAGGCGTTTACCGGCACGGTGGTGGCGGATGGCGATTTTGGCCGCGTGGTGTTCAAGGCCAAGGCTAGAAACCCCAAGAAGACGGAACTCTCCATTCGGGTTGGACCGTTTGGTGACCAAGGTGCTTCAGAGTTGATTTACGAGAAACTCAAGCCGAAGCTCTAGCCCTTCTTCAGATTCAGGCAGAGATAATCAAGGTACTCGGTGATCCGAGCCTTCATTTCAGTTCTGTCGATAATGGAATCGATCAGGCCGCGTTCCATCAGAAACTCTGCAGTCTGGAATCCTTCGGGCAACTCGCTCTGGGTGGTGTCCTTGATGACGCGCGGTCCCGCGAAGCCGATCATCGCTTTAGGTTCTGAAATAATCAAATCACCTAGGCTGGCATAGCTGGCCATGACGCCCGCCGTGGTCGGGTGGGTCAGTACGCTCAGATAGGGCAGGCCTTGCCGGCCATGGTATGCAATGGCAGCGCTAGTTTTGGCCAACTGCATCAGGCTAAACATGCCTTCGTACATGCGGGCGCCGCCGCTGCTACTGATTACAATTGCGGGTAGGCGCCGTTCCGTTGCTAGCTCGATGATGCGGGTTATTTTCTCCCCGACCACTGAGCCCATGGAGCCACCCAGAAAATTAAAGTCCATTACACCTAAGGCAACCTCATGATCGCCCATGCGGCCAATGCCGGTAATGACGGCGTCCTTGAGGCCGGTTTTTTCCTTATGCTTTTCCAGTTTGTCGGCATACGCCGCTGTGCCGGTGAATTCCAGAGTATCCACGCTGATCATATCCGCCTCGGTTTCCTGAAATGATTCGGGCTCCGTGAGAGCGTTAATGCGATCCCAGGCGGTAGTAGGGAAATGGTGCGTGCAGTGCGGACAGACTTTGAGGTTTTCCTCCAATTCCTTATCGAAGATCATTTCACCGCACTCCGGGCACTTGGTCCAGAGGCCTTGGGGGATTTCCCGCTTTCTGGAGTTGCCGGGGCTGACGGGCTTTTTCTCAATGGCCGGTTCCACATCGGTGGGCGGCGTGACGGCCGGTTCTACCGTTTCCAAGCCGAGCGTCTTTTTGGGTGTATCTGCCATAGGCGGCACCATGCGTGCCAAGAGGATGATGCTGAGATTCAGTGGTAGGTCACAAGCTAAAATTAAAAAGGTAATGCACGGGCCAATGTGAGTACATCTACCTGTTGGGCGCCGGCTTTCTTTAGAGCATGCGCTGCGGCACTGGCCGTTGCACCGGTGGTCATGACGTCATCAATCAGCAAAAACCTGCCTTCGCACGTGCTATTCGAGCAAACGAATGCGCCGCGGAGGTTGCGGAGACGTTGGGAGCGGGAAAGGTGAGTTTGGGTCTCGGTGAAACGCACCCGCTTCAATAGGCCTGCATTTATCGGGATGTCGAATAGTTCTGCAAAGAACGCTGCCAGCCGGTCTGCTTGATTGAATCCTCGTTCGCGTTTTTTTGTAGGATGAAGCGGGATCGGGATCAAAGCTGTGTAGGTTGTTGGGGAAGGAAGAGTCGCTTGGAGGCAACATTGCTTCAGGAGCGGCTCAAAAAACTCATGTTGATCGTATTTGTAGCGGTGAATGATTTCCCGCATGGGGCCTTGTGCTGTGAAGGCTGCCCGTGCTTGATGAAACTGCCGGTCAGTATCCCGGCAATTGAGGCACGGGGCATCCGGCGGTTGGTTTGCGCTCACGGGGAGACCACACTGGTGGCACCAAGGTGGCTTTGTTGGGCGCAATGATTTTTGACATGATCGGCAAACATACCCCTGTGCGGCGGTCGCGGAATGTTGTTCGCAAAGCTGGCATTGCTCGGGATAAGCGATTGCCAGGGCGGTATCAATCCACCGGCTCAGCGGGCTTTGGATCATGGCGCAAGATATACCATGCCATCACTGCAAGCAAGGGGGTCGCCGCCCAACCGTCGCTGGTTTTATTGTCGCCCCAGAACACATGGGTGTTCACGGGAGAGCTGATGAAGCTGTTCGTTTTCATTGCGATAATCCAGCCGGCATGGATGCCGATGGCGATGAAGAGGTTGCCGGTTCGTTGAAAGGCGCCCGCCAAAATCAGCCCGGCCAGGAACAGGTTCACCGCGTAAGCTGGCCAGTGAGGGGCATGGGCAAAATCATGGATGAACTGCGGGAATGCTGTGAAGCCGGTGCTCCAGGTGATTTCCGATACGTTGGGCCGTTGATCAATGAAATGAACACTGGCAAAAAGCAGGGCGCTAGCAACAGCAGCCCAACGCCAATTCATATCACGGCGCAACAGGCCAAAGAGCGTGCCGCGAAACAGGGTTTCTTCGAGCACACCCACGGCAATGGCGGCGCCTAGTGTATTGAGCCAATGTTTGCCCCATTCTTCATGCGGATGAGCAGGGCGGAATTCACGGGCTTCAAAGATCAATCCCAAGGCCGCTATAGCCATAAGAGAGGCCAGGCCGATGAGCAGTCCTATGCTGATGTGGTTTTTGGCTTTTGAGAAATCCGTCCAACCAAGCTCCGCCCAAGATTTGATTTTGGTGACGCGCCAAAGCAGGCCGAGGCCAACCAGGGCCAATAGCATGAGGCAACGATTAAAGTAGCGATGGAAATCGTCATGGGATTCAAGGAAGTTCAGGAAGCTCAGGACAGGCGTATCCGAGAACACCGCCATCCACGCGACTGGAGCCATGGCGGCGGCTCCTATAAACACGATCAACAGGTAAACAGCAATTGCGGCAGTGTTGCGCACGAAGGGGCAATACTCGTTGGTTTGGTTGGAGCCAAGCGATTTTTGTTGAACGATGAGCGATCGGATTGTTCGATTGGCGGCGGACGATTTCAAGAGGGACAATTATCGAACTCATTGAGAACAGAAAATTTGGGGACTACCGATTGCTGGAGCGTATTGCCAAAGGCGGCTTGGCGACGATTTGGTTGGCAAATGATGTGAATGGCAAGCCGGTGGCGTTGCGTGTGTTACACGATACCTTTCGGACTGGTTCATCGGGGCCCAAATTATTTCGGCGTGGCTGCCAAATCATGGAGAGCATGCCGCCTCATCCTAATGTGGTGGGCTACATTGGGCAGGGCGAGTTGAAAGGTCGCGAGTTTGAGGTGCTGCAATATGTGGAAGGTCAGTGTCTCCGTGAAATGATGGTTAGAGATGATGTTCGATTAGGGGGGATTCTCAGCGACATTCTGGTGGAGTTAGCCGCCGCGTTGGAGCATGTGCATGATTCAGGTTACATGCATCTGGATGTGAAGCCGGAGAACGTGATTATCAGCCGGGGTGGCGTCACATATTTATGTGATTTTGACACCGCTCAAGTGATCCCAGACAAGCCGGTGAAAATTGAGAAGAAATCCGGTACCCCATTTTACATGTCACCTGAGCTGACCAATGGCTGGAAGTTTGATCAACGCGCGGACATCTATGCTTACGGTGTAACGCTGTACGAATTGCTAACTGGTGTAAAGCCGTTTGAGGGCCAGACGCAAAAGGCCATGCTCGCCAACCAGCTCAACCCACGTTATCGCATTCGTAAGCCGCGGGAGTTTAACGATAACATTCCGATCAAATTGGAGGAGCTGATCCTGAAATGCATCGATTTCATCCCTGAAAAGCGGCCGCCAAACATGACCCTACTGGTGCGAGATCTGAACCGCGTGTTGGGTGTTCGATGAGCGGTGGGTTTTTAAAGCGATACTGGTTTCTGGTAGTGCTGCTCTGCCTTATCCCGGTCGGGCTCTGGGCCCCGGGGCCGGGGTTGTACATCAAGGAGCAGGGGCACATCATCCCTGTGTTTGTGGGGTTGATGCAGGGATTTTCCGGGTTTTCGATGGATACCTCCAGCCTGGTACGTCAGGCGTTTAATTGGCGGGCGATCGTGCCGGTTCTGGCGTCGACCTTCGTGCTGGCACCGGTGGCGGCCTATGGGTTGGCACTTTGGTTGCGGCCCGAAGGCGATCCGCATTTTCTGCCCGCAATAATGATCATGGCGGCTCAGGCGGGGACGTTGGCGTCCGCGTTGGCGTTAACCATGATGGCCGGAGGAAACCGGGAATTGGCGTTGGTGGTAACCGTGTTGTCCAATTCACTGACCGTTCTCTTGACGCCCTTCATTCTGGAAAGAGCCGTGGGAGCCACAGTGCAGTTCGACACGATCGCCATGGTGTTGCGGATGTTTCTGATCGTCCTGTTGCCGATTTTGATCGGACAATTGTTGCGCCCGAAATTGTGGGAACGCACGGAATCCGTTCGACCCGCTTTGAAGGTAGCGCCGCAACTAATCATCCTGCTGTTCGTGTACGCCGGCTTCGCCTCCGGGGCTGATAAATTGCGGCAGGGCGGGGAATTGTTGCTTAGGTTTTTGGCGGCCTGCG
>DPAW01000074.1:0-1625 GCA_003517285.1 Verrucomicrobiales bacterium | reverse complement strand
CGCGGGGAATTGTTGCTTAGATTTTTGGCGGCCTGCGTTGCGTTGCACGTCATTCTCTTGGGCGTGATGGCGGTTGTGTCAGGTTTACTCAAGCTTTCTTGGCCCGATCGGACGGCAGTGGTTCTTTGTGGATCGCAAAAGACATTGCCCAACGGGATTTACATTTGGAGCCATTTCTTTCCCGCCAATCCGTACGGGGCCGTACCGTTGTTGCTGTATCATTTGTTTCAGTTGATCGTGGATACATTGTTGGTTTCGAGGTTCGAGAAACTCAATGGTGTGAAGAACGTGGATAAACATTGATTCACTCATCAAGTTTCCTTAAACTGCCGAACCCAGCGCGCCTTGGAGAAATTCATGAGCGACAAACAATCCGACGGTCACGGTAATCTGACCTACTATATCATTGGTGCCATCGTAGCAGCGATTGGCGCAGGGTTCTTCATTCCTGAAATTGCCGTCAAATTCAAGGTTGGTGGCGAAGTATTTCTGAGCTTGCTCATGATGATGGTAGTGCCTTTGGTAATCTCCTCCGTGATGAGCGGTATTCTCGGTTTGGGCGATGTGCGTAAGCTCGGTAAACCAGGCGGCGTTGCGGTCGGGTATTACATGTGCACCACTGTGCTGGCTGTGGCGGTGGGATTGATTGCCGTTAATATCCTTAAGCCAGGGGTGAACAAGGAATTGGCTGCGGCTAAAGAGAAGCGGGAAAATGCAACTGGTGACGAAAAGGTAAAGGCCGAGGAGGAGCTCAATGCCTTAAAGGCTAGTATTCAGAAAAATCTCGATGATTCTGCTTCCAGCAACGAGGAAGCAGCTCATGCGGTTGAGGCGGAGAACAAGCGGAAGGACGCGGCCAAAAACGAAGAAACGGCACAGGAGCGTAAACAAGAGGCACAGGTCGCTCTAGTCAAAGCTAAGGAGGCCTTGGCGAAAGATCCTGAGGATGAATCCTTGCAACAACAGGCCGTGGAGGCTGAGGCCAACAAGGATAGTGCTGATAAAGCTTATGCCAAGGCTGTGGCTCAACGTAAGGCGGCCGGGGAAGAGAAGACGATCTGGGATATCTTGGAAAATATCCTTTTGATGTTGGTGACGGATAATTTGTTTAAGTCTGCGGCCGAAATGAGTCTGTTGCCGCTAATTGTCTTCAGCATCATTTTTGCGGCGATGCTCACCACGATGGGCGACAAGGTTTTTGCCATCACACGCATGATCAACCAGGCAAACGCTGCCCTGATGTCTTTTGTGATGCTGCTGATGAACATTGCGCCGATTGGTATTTTTTGTCTCGTGGCATCCAAGTTTGGCGAAGCTAATCTAGAAGGCAAGCTGGCCGAGATGGCCGGGCAACAGGGGTTCTATATTATCACCATTTTAGTGGGGCTCGGCTTTCACATGTTCGTGACGTTGTTTTTTGCCTACTGGTTTTTCACGCGCAAGAATCCGATCACATTTTTCAAGAATATGTCGCAGGCCGTGTTGACGGCGTTCTCGACCGCAAGCTCCTCGGCCACGCTGCCTGTCACCATGGAGTGCGCAGTGGACAAGGCGGGAATTTCTGAAAAATCTACAAAGTTTGTACTGCCACTTGGCGCTACGATCAATATGGATGGAACGGCTTT
>DPAW01000198.1:545-3865 GCA_003517285.1 Verrucomicrobiales bacterium | reverse complement strand
AACCACGGCACCACCGATGAAGGCGGCTTGATCGTAGAGGAATACCGCGTGGAATACGTGGTCGATCGTGTGAAGACCACCGGCAATGTTTTCCTCGGTCTCAGCATCGAATGCGCCCAATGCCACAGCCACAAGTATGATCCCATATCGCACAAGGAATACTACGAATTTTTCGCGTTCTTCAACAACAACGCCGACAGCGGCAAACAAACTCGCGGCGGCAACGCCCCGCCAATGGTCGATGTCATCAGCAAGGAAAGCCAAGCCAAGCGCCAAGCCGCCAACGCCAAGCTGAAAGCTGCCAATGAAAAGATCGCCGCCCACCGCAAAGGCGTGCAGGCCGCGTTCGAGAAATGGACAGTCGAAGCCGCAAAAAATGTGGACGCCCAACCAAATGAACCAACCGGATTGCTGGCTCATTTTCCGCTCGATGAATTCAAGGACCGCGTGGGCGTCGACTTTGTGAATGAGAAGAATGAGGTCAAATGGGAAGGCGGCGGACGCACGGTCGCCGGCCAGTCTGGCCAGGCCTTTCGCGTGGAAGGCAACGGCTTCATTAACGTGAAGGACGTACAACCGCCGGAATGGAATCAGCCCTTCAGTTTCGGTTGCTGGGTAAAACCAGATGCCGGTAACGCCAACGGTGCGCTCTTTAGTAAAATGAATGAAGGGAATGCATTCCGCGGATTCGACCTATGGCTGCAGCAAGGCTCTGTGGGCACACACCTCATTTCCAAATGGCAGGACAACGCCATCAAGGTTGTCAGTAAAGCCAAAGTGCCCGCCAAGAAATGGACACATGTGTTCGTCACTTATGACGGCAAGGGCAAGGCCGCTGGCACCAAAATCTACATCAACGGCAAAGTGCAGGAACACAACATCGAAGCTGACGGACTAAACGGCACCATTCAAACGCCAAAAGAGTTCCGAATTGGCCGCCGCTTCAATTCAGCGCAAGCCAACAACATTGAGATCGACGACGTGCGCTTGTACGGCCGGGAATTGATTGTGGCTGACATCAGCGCCGTCAGCGGCAGCAATCCCATTGCCCCCATACTCGCCATCGCTTCGGATAAACGCTCCCCGAAGCAAACGGAGACGTTGCTCAACCATTATCTCAATAACATCAATCAACCCCACCAAAAGCTCGCAGCCGAAAAACGAGCTGCCGAAGCAGAGATCGCTGCAGCAAACAAAAGCAAGGTCAACACCATGGTCATGGGCGACCTTGGAAACATGCGTAAAACTTTCGTGCTGGAGCGCGGTCATTATGAACACCCACTTAAGGAGGAAGAGATCAAACCCGGCGTACCAGCTTTTCTGCCGCCCATGACCGAGGGCGCACCGGCCAATCGACTTGGCTTGGCTCAGTGGCTCACACGCCCCGATCATCCGCTTACTGCGCGAGTAGCCGTAAACCGTTACTGGTCACTACTCTTCGGTCAAGGCATTGTGAAATCTGTTTCCGATTTCGGCACGCAAGGCGCCTGGCCTACGCACCCTGCCCTGCTCGATTGGTTGGCAACGGACTTCGTAAAGAATGACTGGAATATAAAACACACCTTCAAACAAATCGTCATGAGCGCCACCTATCGGCAATCTTCAAAACTGAATCGTGAGCTCTACAATCGGGATCCGGAGAACAAACTGATCGCCCGCGGCCCACGCTTTCGTTTACAGGGCGAATTTGTCCGCGACAATGCCCTCGCCGTCAGCGGTTTGATGGTGGATCAAGTCGGCGGCCCCGGAGTGAAGCCTTACCAACCGCCCGGCCTCTGGAACGAGGTTAGCCTAGGCGGAAATGTACGGTTCCGACAAGATACCGGCGAGAACCTCTACCGAAAGAGTATGTACACCTACTGGAAACGCTCTGCGCCAGCGCCTTCAATGACAATTTTTGATGCGCCAACGCGCGAGAAATGCATGGTAGAACGACCGCGCACCAACACGCCATTGCAGGCGTTGGTAACCCTGAACGATCCCCAGTTCACCGAGGCCGCCCGTAATCTTGCCCAGCGCATGGTCAAGGAAGGCGGCCAAACCGCCCCGGAACGGGTTACTTACGGCTATCGCCTCGTGGCCGCCCGCCAGCCGAAGCCCATCGTGACAAACATACTCGTGGCCGCTTACAACGAGGAACTCGAGAATTTCAAGAAGAACACGGAAGCCGCTGACAAGCTCATTGCTGTAGGCGAATCCAAGCGTGACGCAACCATCAACAACGCTGAGCACGCAGCTTGGACCATTGTGGCCAGCATGCTCCTGAACCTCGACGAAGTGATCACCCGACTTTAACCCCCATGACCATCACCGATCCCGCATACCAAAACGGCCTACTGCAAACGCGGCGCGAACTAATCTTCAACACCGCCAAATGCCTTGGCGGTGCCGCCCTTGGCTCACTGATGGCACCAGATCTGATCGCCGCCCCCAAGGCCAACTCACGCGGCGGCCTACCCGGCGTGCCCCACTTTGCCCCCAAAGCCAAACGCATCATTATGCTATTTAATTCGGGCGGCCCAAGCCATATCGACATGTTCGATTACAAACCGGCAATGCGCGATTTTCATGGCGAAGAACTTCCGGAATCTGTCCGCAACGGCCAACGGCTGACCACCATGACCAGCGGCCAAAAATCGTTCCCCTGTGTCGCACCGATGTTTGAATTCAAGCGCATGGGCCAGCACGGCACATGGGTGAATGAGACGCTGCCGCACATTGGCAGCGTGGCTGACGACATAACCATCATTAAGTCGATGCACTCCGAGGCCATCAACCATGACCCGGCCATCACCTACATTCTCACCGGCACGCAGCAGCTCGGCAAACCCAGCTTCGGCTCATGGATTAGTTATGGTTTGGGCAGCCCGAACAAGAATCTGCCGTCATACATTGTGATGATCTCACGCGGCTCCGGAGCGTCGAATCAAGCCCTGTACTCGCGTTTGTGGAGCAGCGGCTTCCTACCCAGTAAACATCAGGGAGTAAACCTCCGTAGCGGCAAGGAGCCGGTGCTCTATCTCAAGGACCCCGAAGGAATCGACCGCGATTTACGCCGTCGCATGCTCGATGGGATTTCAAAAATCAACCAGGAACAGTTTGAGGAATTCGGTGATCCCGAAACCCAAACGCGCATTTCTCAGTACGAGATGGCATTCCGCATGCAGTCCAGCGTGCCGGATTTAATGGACATCACCAAGGAATCCAAGAGCGTTACGGATCTATACGGCCCGGACGCCCAACGCCCAGGCTCCTTTGCTCGAAACTGCATCCTCGCCCGCCGCATGGCCGAGCGCGGCGTACCGTTCATCCACCTCTTC
>DPAW01000198.1:0-248 GCA_003517285.1 Verrucomicrobiales bacterium | reverse complement strand
GGCGTACCGTTCATCCACCTCTTCCACCGCGGATGGGATCACCACGGCGGATTACCCGGTAAATTTCCGAAACAGTGCAAGGATATCGATCAACCAGCTGCTGCCCTGATCAAAGATCTGAAGCAGCGTGGAATGCTAGATGAGACGCTGGTCATTTGTGGCGGAGAATTTGGCCGAACGATCTACTCACAAGGGAAACTAACCGAGACCAATCACGGGCGAGACCACCATAGCCGGTGCTTCACCAC
>DPAW01000081.1 GCA_003517285.1 Verrucomicrobiales bacterium | reverse complement strand
ATCGGTTTCAGTTACGCGCCAACCACGCGTGCCAGTGAGGCGAGAATCCAACACGGCCTCGATGCCTTCCTTGCCGTCATGTTCGGTGCCGCCCACAAAACCCAGCACATGGGAAGCCAACCGATTGCCAGGGTACACGCGAAGTTGATCCTCCTTGCGATCAGCAAAAATGGACCGGCGCACACTGGTCAGCATCTGGCGTTGTTTGCGGGTGAGGCTGGATTCGTCCACTCCGAGATCGAGCTCTTTTAGGCCTGCCGAAATTTCCTCCCATTTTTCCCGCGGCACTTTCCGTTTGAGAACCACATAACGATTGGTGCGCATTTGGCCGGCATCGCCCTGAAATAATTTGGGTTCCAACTTGGAAGCAATCCAAGCTTGTTCCAATTCCAAATGTGGGGCCAAAGCGGCAGCCAGTTGTGGACCGTACGGACCGATCAATCCCGGATCGGCACAGATGGTTTTGACAAACAGACTTGTCGCCAAAAGGTTTCCGCGAGCATCCAGGATGTTTCCCCGGCGCGGTTCGCGAACAATGGTGCGCACCGTGTTGCCGCGGGCCGCGTCGCTCAATTGTGCATGGCGAATTACTTGAAGATCCACCAGGCGATAGCCCAGTAGACTGAAGGACAAAAGCATGATGATGCCAAAGCAGTAAAGCCACCGCTTGGCCGAGTGCTGCAGGCTCTTCCCGTTGTCTTCCACGTGTGCCTCCGGCTGGAGGAGGTTAGCGACTCGCCGTGCGGATGGGATCCGTGCCGACCATTGGCGATTGCGGTGCGGGTTCCCGTTGTTCCTGCAGCACCACGATCTGTTCAGGGCGTGGCACCATCAAGTCCAGGTTCAGCTGCCGCAGGCGTGTGTCCAATTCCTGGGGTGACATTAGGTAAGCCAAATTATCGCCCCGGCGTTTATTTTCACGCCGCAATTCCTCCAGCTTGATTTCGTTCTCCTTGATCTGCTGTCCGAGGGAATTGATTTGCTGTTTCTGCCACACGTACCCCAAACCGAGGCCGCAAGTGACAACACATATCAATACTGCCTTGATCGCAGGCCCAAACCGTACTGCCTTGTTCCCCTTTTTACGATTCATATTTCCCCTTGGGTTAAACTTTCTCCAACACTCTCAACTGCGCACTGCGCGCCCGCGGATTCGCCTCCACTTCCGCATCGGCTGGCCGAATGGATTTCCTGCTCACCCAACGCATGCGTGGCTCACGGTCCACGCGCAACATCGGTACATCCACCTCACCCGACACGTCGTAATCGCGGGCGTGTTCGTTACCGAACTCCTTCACCATCCGATCCTCCAGCGAGTGAAAAGTGATCACCGCCAGCCGACCGCCCGGCTTAAGCAAACCAAACGCACCCTCCAAACCGCGCGTTAATTCATCCAACTCATTATTCACCGCGATGCGAACGGCCTGAAACACCTGCACAGCCGGATGTTTCTTGTGGCGTCCGCGCCGTTTCGCACCGGCCACCACTTCCGCCAAATGGCCCGTCGTTTCCAAAGACGCCTCCGCACGCGCTTGGGCAATGGCCCGGGCTATCCGACGCGAATCACGGTCGCCTCCGTATTTCCAAATGATCGCCGCCAACTCCGCTTCCGACCAGGTATTGACCACTTCCGCGGCCGTCAAGGCCTGCGTCTGATCCATCCGCATATCCAGCGGTCCATCAGTCTGCACGCTGAATCCGCGATTCGCGTGATCCAGTTGCGGCGAGCTAACGCCCAGGTCCAGCAACACCCCATCCAAGGTCCCCGCGGCAACCCAACCCGCCGCGTTGCTATAGGAATCGTTCGTGATCTCAACCCGATCCCCAAATGCTGCCAGACGGCTGGACGCCGCCGCGATCGCACTTTCGTCACGATCCGTTCCCCATAACTTTCCGTCAGGAGAACTCGCTTTCAAAATCATCTTTGCATGACCGCCGCCACCCAGCGTGCCATCGAGATACCGCCCACCGCTTGCGGGCCGGAGCGCCTCTATCACCTCCGCCGCCAGCACAGGCACGTGGTGAAATATCGCCTCCATGCAAACTCTCTAAAAAAGGGCCCGTGTCGGCCGGGATATTTCACCCGGCCAACACGTTTCCCACCTCCTTGGCGTCTGCCGGAATGGCAGTCCAAATTCTCTACCCGCCCTGCCGTGTTCAGCGTTATTCCATCAGGCTAAAGGCCGCACCGGCCATCACCTGATCCTCGCTGCGCACCTCCGCGTAGCGGCCCGGGCTCCAAATCTCAAAGCGGTCCAGCAATCCGACCAACACCGCTTCCTTCTTAATACCCGCCAGCTTCGCCATCGCCTCGGGCAAACATATTCGCCCAGCCTTATCCAAGGCCACCTGCACACTCTCGCTGCCAATGAACCTCTTGAGTACGACCTTGTTGGGATCGTCGTTGCTCATGGTATTGATATCCTCCATCAGCTTGGACATCTGCTCCGGCGGCAAAGCGCGCAAGCACGGGCCGTGTGGCGACTTGGGCCACACGATCAGCGTAAATTCCACATCCGGCGATTCGGGCCGCCACTTGGCCGGCACCTGCACACGCCGCTTCCCGTCCACTCCATGGGTATAGAGCGAATTGTAATAAACGGGCATGCTGTCGCTTACTCCTGCCATCGTGTGCTTGATGCACATTTAACCCA
>DPAW01000196.1:11626-11864 GCA_003517285.1 Verrucomicrobiales bacterium | reverse complement strand
GGATAAGCAACAGATGATCGAGCGCATCCAACGCCGTGCTCTCATTGAAAGCCGGCTGGATGATGCAAACCTGGATGTGATCCATCAACGCTTCGAGACATACGAAGAAGAGACAAAGAGCGTCATGGAATGTTATTCCGACGAAATCATCCATCACATTGATTCCGGACAAACGCCCGTGCACGTGTTGCGGGATATTCTGGAGGCCGTGGCCGATATTCAAGTGGGCGCAGTATGA
>DPAW01000196.1:0-11233 GCA_003517285.1 Verrucomicrobiales bacterium | reverse complement strand
CCTTGGCCGTAATGCCGCAAATAGAGCTTGCGGCCGTTTATACTCAACCAGACCGGCCAAAAGGGCGCGGCCAATCCGTTCAGTTTTCCCCCGTAAAGAAACTGGCCCTAGAAATGGGAGAGGCGGTTCTCCAACCAGAATCCCTGAAATCAAGCTTAGCGTTTAAGGAACTGGCCTCACTGAAGCCTGATGTTTTGGTGGTGATGGCCTATGGGCAGATCCTTTCCCAACAGGTTTTGGATTTACCGCCGTACGGCGCGGTGAACCTTCATGCTTCACTCCTACCACGTCACCGCGGTGCCTCCCCCATTCAGCAAGCCATTCTTGCGGGGGATACCGAGACTGGGGTGACCCTCATGCAAATGGAGGCTGGTCTTGATACCGGCCCTATGATTGCAAAGGCTAGTATTCCTATTGGCAGAGAGGATACCGCCGCAACCATTCATGATCAGCTAGCCCAGCTGAGCGCCAATCTTACCGTGGAAAGCCTCCCTGATTACCTTAGTGGAAACTTGTCCGTGACGCCACAAGATGACAGCACAGCCACTTACGCCGCCAAGATCTCAAAAAAGGACGGTCAAATTGATTGGCGTAAATCAGCTGATCAATTGGATCGTCAAATCCGCGCATTCACACCTTGGCCCGGCAGTTACACGCGCTTGTCGACCACACAAAAATCTCTTCTGAAAATCCTCGGCGCTCAAGTAGCTGATGGTGTAGGATCTCCCGGGCAAATTTTGGCCAGTGAAAATGGCCAATTCGAGGTCGCCACTGGGCAGGGGAGTTTGATTTTAACTTTTGTTCAACGCGAAGGCGCTCGACCAATGGCTGGAGCCGATTTCCTAAATGGTTGTCCATTGCCGCCCGGCGCTGGTTTGAAATAACCCCAAGCACTTGACAAGAGCTTCAATTCCGGCAAATTGGTTCAAACGTTTGTTTGAATTATGCGTTCGATCATGACTAAACGCTCGACTAAAGACAGGATATTAGATGCGTCCGAGGCATTATTTGCACGAGACGGTTCCAGTGGGGCTTCATTGCGTGCAATTACTCAGAGGGCTAAAGTCAATCTGGCGGCTGTACATTATCATTTCGGTAGCAAGGATTACTTGCTTGAGGCTGTCTTGGCGCGCCGACTACTCCCGTTAAACGCCGAACGAATCAGGAGTTTGGAAGCGTATCAGCAGAAGGCTGGCAGGAAAAAGGTGCGCTTGGAGAATGTCATCGAAGCTATGGTGGGGCCCGCGCTTCGTTTAAGTCGGGACGAAACCAAAGGGGGGCGAATATTCATGAGGTTGCTCGGTAGATTGGTGCTTGAGCCGGACGCCCGTGTCCAGAAGTTGTTGACTGGTCAATTTGAGACCGTCCTCAAGAAATTTGAGCCAGCCCTTACGGCTGCTCTACCTCATCTGGAACCTCAAGATTTCTTTTGGCGGCTACATTTTTTGGTCGGCTCCATGGCGCATACCATGGCGGATTCCGAGCGCATTCGGCTGATCTCCGGTGGGATCTGTGATCCGGATGACACAGAGGGCACTATTCAGTGTCTGGTTACCTTTTTGTGCGGGGGGCTTCGGGCAAAATGAATGGGTACATGGTCTTCGTGTTGATTGCTTGTCTGGCTGGTTGCCGTCAATCAACACCGTTAAACACACAGCGCATCGAACTGGAACTTCCTGCAGTCTGGAGTGTTGGAGCGAGTTCTCAGCCTGCAAATAAGGAATGGTGGCGCTCTTTTGGATCTCCTGAAATCGAGCAGTGGGTTCAGGATGCCTTGAGTCACAATCACGATCTGCAAATAGCCGCCACCCGACTTGAACGGGCACGCACAGAGGCTCGTATGGCTGCTTTTGTATCACGGCCAAAATTGGATGTGTCGGTTTCCGGAGAGAAAAGGCAGAGCAGCTTTATTGGCCTGCCGTTTGGCGGCAGTGGGATTTCCCGGTCTCGTTATGAAAGTTACGGAACATCGGCGGGAATGAATTGGGAAATGGATTTATGGGGGCGGATTCGTGCCGGCCACTCGATTGCGCGGACGGAAGCCAAGGTCGCAAAATATGAACTCGAAGCGGCCCGATTATCAATCGTTGCTCAGGCTGTGCGGCTATGGGTGCAATTGGCCGAGGCCCAAATCCAAGAACGATTGGCGGGAGAATCCGTTCTGTTGTTAGAGCAAACATTATTGCAGGTGAAACTGCGATTGAACGCCGGCCGTGGCAACGCCTTAAATGTACAGCAAACAAGGGCGAACTTGTCGGAAGCCAAATCAACAGTTGTCCAATGGCGGATTCGATCAGAAAGACTGGCGCGTTCTATGGAGTTGTTAGCGGGGCAAACCCCATCGGGAGTCAAAATCGCGACAACTGAGTTGAGTCACTTGCCATCACTTCCGTCCGGTGTTCCTGCCGGCATTCCGGCCGAACTCTTAACGCGTCGCGCTGATATTGTTGCCGCGTTGGCCCGCATTCATGCCGCCAACCTGAGCATTGCCGAGGCTGATGCGGGCCTGTTGCCGCGTGTGGGACTGACATCTTCCGTCGGGACTTCTAGCGATGAATTGAAGGGGTTGCTGAGTGGCGATTCGCTGATCTGGTCAATTGGGGGCAGTCTTTCACAAACCATTTTGTTTCCAGACGAGCAGCAAGCCCGACTTAATAGTCGAAGCCTTAAGGCTGAAGAGGCCGTGTTGAGTTATCGCCAGAAAATCATGGCCGCCCTGCACGAGGTGGAAACGGCCCTCAACGCGGGTAGCCTGCTGAGTGTTCAACGGAGGCACAATAATGTGGCCGTTGAAAATGCCCAAAAGGTTATGGCGCTAACTGATCAACGTTTTGAATTGGGTTTGGTCAACGCGGCGACGTTGCTTGATGCACAACGCCGGTTATTGATTTCGCGCTCCGCATTGATATCTGTGCGGCGAGCAGAGCTTGAAAACCGCATTGATCTTCACCTGGCTCTTGGGGGTAAAATTTCCGTGGGGGACGCGCCGTGAAACTTGTACTGCGAATTGGTCTGCCACTGTTAGTACTTATCTTCGGAGTGGGTGGGGCAGTATGGTTGGTGGCCCATAAAAAATCTATCGAGCCCGTGCCTCAAAAAAAATTACCGCCGCTAATTGAAGTAGTCGAGGTGACGCTGAATAATCACCAGCCTGTTATTCGTTCTCAAGGTCGTGTTTTGCCGCGTCGGGAAGTGTCTGTCATGCCGAGAGTTGGGGGGGAAGTTGTCGAGGTGTCTGCAAAATTGAATGAGGGTTTTCTGGTTGATGCTGGTGAGATTCTGGTGCGAATTGACGAAGAGGATCATCGTTTAAACCTTCGACAGGCAGAAGCGGATATTCTTTCTGCTAAAGCTTCGATGACCAGCGGGCTAGCGCAAGTAGCCAATGCTCAGGCGCAAGCACGTCAGGCGGAGGCCCGCCTAGCTGCAGAACAGGCTGAGGCTGAGGCTGCGAACGAGGAATGGCGATTACTTGGCAAAACTGGTAATCCACCCGCATTGCTGTCGCGAGAGCCTCAAATTCGCGAAGCACGTTCAGCTATTACAGCCGCCTTGGCATTGGTGGATTCTGCTACTGCAGGAATTGAATCCGGAAAGGCGTCGTTGGCTGCGGCCGAAGCAGCGAAGGAGCGGGCGTTGTTAGATTTGAAACGTTGTATTATTCGGGCGCCATTTGATGCTCGTGTTGTCCGCAGTACGGTAGATTTGGCTTCCACGGTCTCACCGAGCGGCCCAGTCGCTGTATTACAGCGTATTGATTTCGCGGAAGTTAGGTTGCCCTTATCACGTCGGCAAATGACCCTGCTTGGCTCCATTTCTGAGGCCAAAAAGTACCCCATACATTTAACAAATGGCACTCAGAAATGGTCAGCAAAATTCGAACGCATGCTGGGTGAAGTTGATGCAGCCACTCACACGCAAAGCGTCATTGCACTGGTGGCAAACCCATACACTTCAGGGAATGCAACGCTGGAATTTGGAGCTTTTGTATCTGCGGAAATGCGTGGGGAAATGCTAAAGAATGTAACGGTTATCCCGGAACTGGCATTGCAGCAAAATGAGGTAGTGTATTTGTTGAATGATGGAAAGCTAACCGCGAAACCTGTTCGTATTATTGAACGCAATAAGGGCGAAGTTTTCGTGACCGGCCTCAATGCCAAAGAGTATGTGTGTGTGACTCAATTGGACTCTTTTGTGAGTGAGATGAGTGTGCGCATACAAAAGGAGGACTAATGGGGCGACTTGTTGAATGGTTTGCAAGAAATGGGGTTGCGGCGAATCTCGTGGCAGCCCTCATTCTGGTATCCGGCTTAATGACCATACCTCAAATAAAACGGGAGGTATTCCCGGAATTTGATTCCGATTGGGTCATGGTGAAGATGCTTTACCCTGGCGCTGCCCCAGAAGAAACCGAAGAACAGATTTGTGCTCGTGTAGAACAGGCAGTGGAGGGGCTGGCAGGGATAAAACAGGTTGTGTCAACCGCCGCTGAAAATGCCGGAGTAGTATCCATTGAATTGCTGCCGGGCACAGATGCAGGGCGTTTTTTGGATCAAGTAAAGTCTCGCGTGGATGCGGTGGATACTTTCCCAAAGGATGCTGATAAGCCTGTGAGCACGGAGATTATCATTCGGAAACAGGTCATCAATGTGGCTGTGTTTGGGGCAGCCAATGAAATCGCATTGAAGCGAGCCGCCGAACGGGTTCGAGATGAGTTACTTGCACGGCCGGAAATTTCACAAGTACAACTGGCAAATGTGCGTCCATATGAGATAGCCGTGGATCTGCGCGAGGAAGACTTGCGTCAGTACGAGCTGAGCTTTGAAGAAGTGGCTCAGGCAATACGTTCCAGTTCGCTAAACCTCCCTGGAGGCACTGTTCGCACGGGCAGGGGGGAAGTGTTGATCCGATCCAATACCCAAGCGTATTCCGCGCGCGATTTTGAGCAACTTGTTCTCCGAACTTCATTGCATGGGGCGATGTTAACATTGGGAGACGTAGCGACAGTACGAGATTCTTTTGAGGAAGTAGAAAGTTCCTCTGAATTTGACGGGCAACCGGCGGCGCTCGTACGTGTTTTTCGGGTAGGAGATCAAAGCGCTCTGGAAATTGCTGAAGTCGTCAAACACTATGTTACAACCACACAACACACGATGCCGGTTGGAGTAAGTTTGGAAACATGGCAAGACGATGCTAGTTATCTGCGCGGACGATTGAATCTTCTTTATCGCAACGGTCAAGCTGGATTGATTTTAGTATTTGTTATTTTGGCATTGTTTCTTCGGTTTCGTCTGGCCATTTGGGTTACCTTCGGGATTCCGATTTCATTTCTGGGCACTCTTTGGTTTATGCCCGCGATGGATGTTTCGATTAGTTTGATAAGCCTTTTTGCCTTCATTGTAGTTCTAGGCATCGTAGTGGATGATGCTATTGTTATGGGGGAGAACATTTACACACATCAGCAGCAACACGGACCCGGCATCGCAAGCACAGTGGCTGGAGCGAAGGAGGTTGCTCGACCGGTGGTTTTTGGTGTGCTAACGACAGTAGCGGCGTTCTATCCACTGCTCCAAGTGGAGGGCAATACGGGGAAAATTCTGAGATTTATTCCGCTTATTGTAATTCCAACGCTCTTGTTTTCATTGATTGAATGCCTGGTTATTTTACCAGCGCACCTAAAGGGTCTGCCAAACGCTACAAAAAACAAAAGAGAATCACGATGGGGTTGGACCCGTTTTCAGAAGGGTTTTGCTATGGCCGCAGAATCGTTTGCGCAACGCATCTATAAACCGGTGTTGGAATTTTGTCTAAATTGGCGATACCTCACCGTGTGCAGTGGGGTTGCCATCCTGCTGCTTACGCTTGCAGGTTATGCGGGGGGACATTTTCGGTTTACTTTCTTTCCGCCGGTCGAAGGTGATAATGTTGCCGCTTGGGTAACGTATCCGCGAGGGTCTCCTGTGGAGACAACGGAAGCTGCGGTGGCCCGGCTCAATAAAGCAGCTAAAACACTCCAATCGGACTTTGCCAAAAGCAATGATGTTCGACAGGTGATCTTGCATTCTCTGGCTAGCGTTGGGCAGCAGCCTTTCCGGACAGAATCCGAGCAAGCCGGAGGAAATCTTGGCTCGAACCACGAAGGCAGTCACAAAGGCGAGGTGCACCTAGAAGTAGCTCCGTCGGAGGAGCGTACTATTTCCAGTCAACAAATTGCTGATAAATGGCGGGAATTAGCCGGTGATTTTCCCGGGGCGGTGGAGGTAGGGTTTAGTGCGAATATCTTTTCAGCAGGCAAGCCGGTTAATATTCGTTTAACTGGCCCAGATATGGACGCCCTTCAAGCTGCGGCTACCCGGCTTAAATCGCAATTAGCAGATATTGATGGAGTGCGAGATATCAATGATAGTTTTCGGTTAGGCAAACAGGAGTTTCTTATTCGCCTGAGTCCTGAAGGCGAAGCATTAGGATTACGGCAAGCTCAATTGGCAACACAAGTCCGGCAGGCGTTTTACGGGGAAGAAGCACAACGTCTTCAGCGTAACAGGGATGATGTGAAGGTGATGGTTCGCTATCCGTTGAATGAAAGGAAGTCAGTTCGTGATCTTCAAGAAATGCGCATTCGTTTTCGGGACGGCGACACATTGCGAGAAATACCACTATCAACAGTGGCCATTATTGAAAATGGCCGTGGCTATTCAGAAATCCGGCGTGTGGATGGTCGACGCGCAGTTAATATTACAGCCGATGTGGATATCGCCAAGGTAGAATCGAATAAGATTATCGAACGCCTTGAGGCCGAGGAATTACCCGCATTGCTCGCTGCCTTTCCCGGAGTGCAGTATTCCCTGGAAGGCGATCAGGCTGAGCAGTCGCAAACTATGGAAAGTATGAAGAGATCTTATCTAGTCGCAATGGTCATCATTTATGGCCTGCTGGCAATTCCGTTTCGTTCATATTTACAGCCATTCATTGTGATGGGCGCGATCCCGTTCGGTTTAATCGGCGCAGTCGTGGGGCATTTGATAATGGGAATAGACCTGACTATTATGTCACTTTTCGGCGTGGTGGCCCTTACCGGAGTGGTCGTGAATGACAGCTTGGTGATGGTAGATTTTGTGAACCGTAACCGGCCAAAATATTCAAACCTTATGGAGGCAGTTCGAGCCAGCGGCATACAACGCTTCCGCGCCATCTTGCTGACATCACTCACTACATTTGCAGGCCTTGCACCTTTGGTGTTTTTTGAAAAGAGTGTGCAAGCCCAGTTTCTGGTGCCAATGGCCATCTCATTGGCCTTCGGTGTCATGTTCGCCACGGTAGTGACTTTGGTGCTGGTGCCGGCAGGATACATGATTCTGGAGGATATCAGGAGGGCGTGGTTCTGGCTTTATGGTAGTCGGCCCGACGACGGGGAAATACCCAGCCGCGCTATTCAGGTGAATCATCTTTAGCGGGTTTGTTCTTTCACCGAACGGGTAGGAAGGCTAGGTTTCGCTTTTTCCTAAATGGCCAAAAAAGCTTCATTGCTGATTATCTTTCTGACGGTTTTCATTGACCTCGTTGGGTTCGGCATTGTGTTGCCGATGCTCCCGCTTTACAGCAAGGAATTTGGCGCATCCGGAATGATCGCGGGCGGGATCGTCGCGGCATATTCACTGATGCAGTTCATTTTCTCGCCGATGTGGGGGCGCCTCAGTGATCGCATAGGGCGTCGGCCGGTTCTATTGATGAGCACCGCGGGCGCGTGCCTATCTTATGTGGTCTTCGCATACGCCTGTCTGGAGCAATCAGTTTTACTGCTTTTGATTTCCCGTCTAACCGCCGGCATTTGTGGCGCAAACCTATCAGTGGCTAGTGCTTACATTGCCGACATTTCACCCCCTGAAGATCGTTCCAAACGCATGGGGCTCATTGGCATGGCTTTTGGGTTTGGATTTATCTTGGGTCCTGTCCTAGGTGCCTTGAGCGCAGGCTGGTTTGGTGTTACTGGGCCAGGATGGGTAGCCGCTGGGATTTGCGGTTTTAATCTGATCCTTGCATTTTTCATCTTAGGTGAGAGCCGGAAGCCAGAGTCTGACCCAGCACCGCCTTCCCCGCGATTGGGTCAAATGATGCGAATACTGAAACGCCCGCAACTTGGTACATTGGTTTGCGTTTTCTTTTTGGCCACATTCTGCTTCACCTGTTTTGAATCCACATTTGCCGTGTTGTTTGCTGGCACCCACGATGACCCAGGGAAATTTGCTTTCCGAGAACCGGCTATCTCGGAAACGAGTGAAGGAGTAAATTGGTCAGCATCAAGTGGCGCTGAAGTTCAGGAAGGTGACGTGCTGGGGCGGCGCAAAGACGAATCCGTTGTCACGGCAGCAACCACTGGTCGGTTTGTTCTGAATGAAAATGAAGCGTCCATTAATACTACAAAGACCATGGCGTATTGGTTAATGGCTTTCTGCGGTCTTATCGGAGCAATTGTACAAGGAGGCTGCATTGGGCCGTTGGTGAAAACATTGGGCGAGAAAAAGTTGATTGTATTCGGGCTGGCAATGGTAGGTGTGAGCTTGGCGGTCCTGCCGTTTTGCAGTGGGCAACTGGGTTTATGGAGCATCATGTTGGGATTAAGTTTGTTTGCAGTCAGCTCGAGCGTATATCGCGCTCCTACGTTTGGCTTAATTTCTCTAAACGCCTCCTCGGATGAGCAAGGCGAAGTAATGGGCGTCACTCAAAGCGTGGGCAGCTTAGCCCGTATTATCGGGCCGCTTTTCGCATTGGGACTTATGGATGTGTGGAAAGAATTGCCTTACCTGATTTGTGCAGTTATCGCCGTGATAGGCTCATTTGTGGCTGCCTCCAAGATTGAATCACCCCAAGCAGAATCTGGCAAAGCAGCGGAGAAATGACGATTCGTAATGTTATTTTCGATTGGTCGGGTACGCTAGTGGACGATCTTGAGGCTGTTTGGAGGTCCACAAATTATACTCTAAAGAAATCGGGCGTCCCTGAAATGAGCCTCTCAGAATTTCGGGATGAATTCAGTTTACCTTTTGATGAATTTTACGCCCGTGTCACACCCGGTGTTTCGCTGGAGGAATTGGAGGTGTGGTATAAGGAGAGCTTTGTGAAGGAGCAACGATCGGTGCAAGCTCTACCTCATTCAGAAGCGTTTTTTGAATTCTGCCGCAACGAGGGCATGCGAACATTTTTACTAAGCACAATCCATCCGGATCATTACCGAGTTCAATCGCAAAAGGTAAATTTTATATTCGACCGGGAATATGTGCGAGTGATGGACAAGCGGCTTAAGATTCGTGAAATTTTAGAGGAAAATAATCTTTCAGCCGGTGAAACCATTTTCATAGGTGACATGCAGCATGATGTGGAGACTGCAAAAGCAGGAGGAATCTTTTCCTGTGCAGTTCTGACCGGTTACAATACACGCCGCCAGCTTGCTGCTGCTCGCCCGGATTGGATCGTTGAGAACTTATCCGTGTTGCATCAGCAATGGGAGACCCATGGAGCAAGCCTATAAATATATTATGATGAATGACCGAATTGTCATCCGTGAAATGGAAATCCAATGCCGCATTGGCGTGCCGGATGAAGAACGTGCAGAGCCACAGGCGCTTCGTGTAACAATTGAAATGGATGTCGACACGGCGTCTTCAGCAAAGACAGACAGCATTGAGCAAACGGTAGATTATTTTTTGGTGTATCAAAGAGTTCACGCCCTGAGTGCAGTCAGACCTCGGAAATTGATTGAAACGCTGGCGGAAGAAATCTCGCAAATGGTGCTTGGAGAATTCCAAGTAAAGACTGTTTCGGTCCAAATTGATAAATTTATCCTGCCCAACACCCGTGCTGTATCAGTGGAAATCCAACGACGTCAAAACTAACGTTATTCACAAGAAGCTTATTAAGACTTTCGTAAAGCTCCCAGTATTCAAAGTTTTTTAACTTGTTTCAGTTGGTTTTAAGAGGAAATGCACTTGCCAACCGTGGGTAATCATTGTTAATAAACTTGGCCTCATGGCTGCCATTGGACGCTTCCAAAAAGGCGACGACACCTTTTACGCCAAAGTTGTTGACGGCAAACTTTACAAGCTCAAGGGCGATGTCTTTGGGTCTCCCTCATATGCCAAGCGAGCAGTGACTCCCACACGCGGGATACGCACACTTACACCGGTGGAGCCTTCTAAGATAATTGCTGTAGGCTTGAACTACGCGGATCACGCTCGTGAATCCAATCTCAAGCCGCCTACGCAACCGCTCTTTTGGCTCAAAGCGCCTACTTCGTTGTTGCCGGATGGCGGCAAGATTGATCTACCATTCCCAAGTCACCGTAATGATTTTGAGGCGGAACTGGCCATTGTGATTGGTCGCCGGATTCGTAATGTGTCCCCACAGGCGGCTAGCCGATACATTTTTGGCTACACAGCGGCGCAGGATATCAGCGATCGCGACATCCAACGCGGTGAAAGCCAATGGGCACGCGCCAAGAGCTTTGACAGTTTCACGCCTATTGGGCCCTATATCGAAACGAAAATTGATCCGCAGGAGCAAACCATTCAGCTCTTCCAAAACGGGCAACTCCGGCAAAACTCCCACACCAGCCAGATGATCTTCAGCTGCGCTCAGTTGGTGAGTTTTATTTCCACCAATATGACGCTGCTGCCCGGCGACATTATTCTCACCGGAACACCCAGTGGGGTGGGGCCAGTTGAGAGTGGTGATCGCCTTGAAGTGCGAATCGGCGACATGCAGCCCTTGTGCAATACAGTGAAGTAATCTTTACCGCCGCCCCCTTCATCCGGTAAAGCTACGGCCATGCGCTGGAGCGAGACGTTTATTCCCACGCTGAAAGAGGCCCCTGCCGAGGCGGAGATCCTTTCGCATCAACTCCTATTGCGAGCCGGGCTGATTCGCAAGCTTGCCGGAGGACTTTACACTTTTTTGCCGGCTGGCATGCGGGTGCTCCGTAAGATCGAGGCAATCGTGCGGGAGGAAATGGACCGGGCAGGTGCGCTCGAAGTTCTCATGCCCGCGGTTCAACCACCGGAAATCTGGCAGGCTAGTGGGCGTTACGAGCAAGCGGCGGACGTTCTATTCAAGGTGGCTGACAGTAGAGGGCGCGAATGGCTGCTGGGGCCCACGCACGAGGAGGTTGTCACTTCCATGGCTGCCGTAGAACTTAATTCCTACCGGCAATTGCCCATCAATTTTTATCAGGTGCAAACAA
>DPAW01000233.1:4784-5951 GCA_003517285.1 Verrucomicrobiales bacterium | reverse complement strand
ATCGCGGAAAGCATTGATGCGGGTGGTGAGATCGCGAATGGAATCCATGCCGCTGCCTAACCGCCGCGCTCGGTCATGGCAACGGCGACTTTTTCACCGGCAATCCCGCACACGCCATCTCCCCCCACGATTTCGTAGGCGATTCCGTAAGCCATTAGGCGCCTGAGCGATCCGCAACCGAAAAGGCGATCCCATTTCCGAACCGAATCCATCGATTATTACGCCGGCTCCGTCCAGTTCAACATCCAGCACGCGCCCATACCCGCCAGCAACTAATCGTTGCCGCGCCCCGCCCTCAACGGCACACTGCGCGCATGAACCGTCGGCAATTCCTCACCACCACCGCTTTGGCCGCGCCGTTGTTGGCCGCTGAAACTCGCGGCAAAAAGCGGCGCAATCCTTACTGCGTGTTTACCAAGCCGCTACAAATGCTGTCCTACGATGATCTGGCCGATCTCATTGCCGAGCTGGGCTTTGACGGTATCGAGGGCACCATCCGGCCCGGCGGCCAAATCACCCCCGAGCAGGTGCCCGATGAGTTACCCAAGATGATGGCAGCGCTGAAAAAGCGCGGACTGGAAATGACCATCATGGCCTCGGGCATCAACAACGCCGATGACAAGCTGAACATCCAGCAACTCCAGGTCGCCGCCCAACTCGGCATCAAGCGTTACCGAATGGGCTACCACAAGTACGACCTCAAGAAGCCCGTTCTCAACCAGATGAACGAACTGCGGCCGGTGCTCAAGAACCTCGTGGCACTCAACAAGGAACTCGGTCTGCAAGCGATTTACCAGAACCATTCCGGTAGCAACTACGTGGGCGCGCCCTTGTGGGATTTACATGAGCTTTTCAAGGCACACGATCCCGCGCATCTGGCCGTAGGCTTCGACATGAGCCACGCCACTGCCGAAGGCACGCGCGCCTGGCCACTGCACGCCAACCTGCTCCGGCCGCGCATCGGCGCCCTGTACGTGAAGGATTTTCGTTGGACCGAAAACAAGCGCGACAATTGCCCGTTGGCCGAGGGTATTGTGGACCGAAAATATCCCGCGCAATTGATTGCCAGCGGCTACACGGGCCCGATCAATCTGCACGTGGAATACCTGAAACCGTTCAACAAGGAAAACGTGCCCAACCAGATCGCCGCCATCAAGCGCGACTCCG
>DPAW01000233.1:0-4385 GCA_003517285.1 Verrucomicrobiales bacterium | reverse complement strand
CGTCATCGGCGAGATTGGCACTGGCTTGGTCATCTTGTTGGGCGTCGCCCAAGGCGATACGGAAGCCGATGCCGATTTTCTGACCGACCGCATCGCAGGCTTTCGAATCTTTAATGATGCCGAAGAAAAAATGAACCGCTCCATTCGCGACGTGACGGGATCGGCTTTGGTTATCAGCCAGTTCACACTGGCCGGCGACTGGCGCAAAGGCCGCCGACCCAGCTTTACCTCTGCCGCGCCGCCCGCGGAAGGCGAGCGGTTATATCACTATTTTTGTGACCAACTCAGAGCACTAGAGGTTCCCGTGCAGACCGGCGAGTTCGGCGCGATGATGGAGGTACAACTCACCAACGACGGCCCCGTCACCTTTGTGATGGACAGTCAGGATCGATAACATGGACTGGAAACAAACCGCGCTCTGGAAGGAATCAGCCTACAACACCATGTGGTGCCTGATCGGCTGCAGCATCGGCGACCTCGGTGTGATCTTGGGCTTCCAGCTCTTCAACCCAGCCTACGCCGAGGCGCATCCCATGAACGTGATGGCCCTAGCCATGACCGCTGGCATTTGCACCAGCATTATTTTGGAAACTATCATCCTCAGCCGGACACAGCCGTTGAAGACCGCCTTTCGCACAGCCGTAGGCATGAGCCTGATTAGCATGATCGGCATGGAAACCGCGATGAACGCCATGGACTGGGCCCTCACCGGCGGCGCGCGGCTTACCTGGTGGGTGTTGCCACCCATGTGGCTGGCGGGCTTCCTCACCCCTTGGCCTTACAACTACTGGCGACTCGCCAAGCACGGTCAATCCTGCTGCGGCTGCTCGCAATCTACGCCTTCTTGATCGACAGCCGAGAGCATTCCCCGCACCCTGTGGCCGTGAGTACATTTGATTCCGAACCCAGCAAAGACGCTCCGTTTGATTTGGAAAAATTGGAAGACAAAGCCACAGCCGGCGATGTGGAGGCCCAATACGAAATGGGCTGGCGCCACGCGCTCGGTATGGAGGTGGATCTTGATGACGACATCGCAGTAGAATGGCTCGAACAAGCCGCAGCCGCCGGCCATATGCTCGCCCAAAACAACATGGGCGCCCGCTACTACACCGGCGACGGCGTAGAACAGGATAACAAGCAGGCCTACCGGTTCTTCTTCCAGGCCGCCAATCAGGGTGACCGCAAGGCCGGCAAAAACCTGGACGCCGTTGCCCGCCAACTCACTGAAGCCGACCTCGAATCTCTCCGCGCCGAAATGGGCGAAGCGAATTTTGAATCGGAGGAAAACTGACCGCTTCGTTAAAATTCCTGCCCGACCGGAACACTCTTGCTCGTCTTGGCACTTCGCGGTAAGCTCTGATTGTTATGCGAGGGCAATTCATCATTGGTTTCATAACCGGTACACTGGGATTGTTTTGGCTGGGTTGCGGCATGATGCCCGGCAGCGACACACCGACTCCTCCCGAAGTCATTCTCATCGAGCCACCTACTGCCACGAACCTCACCACCCTGCCCTTGCCCACGCTGGAAACGAACCTCACGCAAACGCCGCCACCGACTCCGGCTCAGGATGATGGCGTGGCTGCGTACAATCTTGCGATAAGCAAAGATCAAACCGGTCACCCCGTGGAAGCGGCTGCACTGTACTTGAAGGCCGCCGAACTGGGCGTTCCGCAGGCCCAATACAATCTCGGCTATCTCCATGAGCATGGCCAATCCGGAATGCAGCAGGATATCAGCCTGGCCGTGCAATGGTACGGCAAGGCGGCCGATCAAAATCTACCCGAGGCCCAGCACATGCTCGGCGTGTTGCATATCGAAGGCCGCGGCGTTCCGGCAAATCTAGCGACCGCCTATAGTTGGTTTGACAAGGCTGCCCAGCAAGATTTTGCCTTGGCCGAATATCAACTCGGCGTCCTGTACGCCGTGGGGCAAGGCGTGGAAGCCAACGCCGAGCAAGCCACCCAATGGTTCCTGCGCGCGGCCGAGCAAGGTGTACCTGATGCGCAATTTCAAATCGGCCACCGCTACGCCCAAGGCGAGGGCATTGAGCAGGATATTATCCTCGCCTACGCTTGGTTCCACGTCGCTGCGATTGATGGCAGGCATCAGACTGCCTTAGAGGCCAAGCGCCGCGTCCACGCCCAGATGTCTCCCGAGCAAACCACGGCCGCCCAGATCGCCTATTCCAAACTACTCGAAAAGCTGCGGAATACAACACCTTGAGGTTCTTTCCCTTGCCATTACCGCCAGTGAAACATTTACCCTCAAGATCTTCACTCGCCCAACAGCAGTCCTGAAGTTATACAGCTTAAGCGCAATCGCCTGAACTGAGGAGAAATGAACCGACGACAAGCCCTCACATTGGCGGCGACCGGCCTGGCCGGCTGCGTCTCGCCCGGCCGATTAACACGCGGCCACATTGATGCGCACAGCCATATCTGGACCACCGAGGTCGATCGCTTTCCCCTGCGCAAAGGCGTGACGATTGAGGATCTGGCGCCGCGCAGTTTCACAGCTGAAGACCTCATCAAGCTCGGCCACACCGAAGGTGTCACGCGACACGTGCTCATTTCGCACCGGCGCTATCACGGGTTTGACAACGACTACTATACTCACGCCGTAGCGGCGCATCCGGGGGTTTTTGCCGTAGTTGGCGCGCTGGACCGCGCGGCCGGCCGCATTGCTGAACGCATGCGCGCCAACCGTCTTCTGGGCATCACCGGCTATCGCATCAAGCCCGAGGACAACTCGCGCTGGCTGGAGGTTGATACCATGAAAACCATGTGGCGTGCCGGCGCAGAGCAACGCATCGCCATGTGCCCGCTGATTCGGCCGGAATTTATTCCTTCGCTTGATCCCATGTGCCGACAATTCCCTGAGACCCCAGTGGTGATCGATCATTGCGCCCGCGTGGATCTCGGTCAAGACGACCGGCTCCAGCAACTTTGCGCGCTGGCCAAATATCCCAAAGTGCACGTGAAAGTGTCCGCCTTTTACGCCTTCGGAGCCAAGAAACCGCCCTACGACGAACAGGCACCCAAGGTGAAGGCGCTCTTCGAGGCCTTTGGCCCCCGCCGCCTCATGTGGGCCAGCGATTGCCCGTATCAATTGAATAACGGCAACACCTACGCCGCCTCCATCGCCTTCGTGCGCGATCGACTGGCATTCCTGAATGCTGAAGACAAAGACTGGATTCTCCGCCGCACCGCCGAACAGGTGTTTTTCGGTTAACGCTAGCGCTTACTGATGCCGCCGTGGTGTTGACTTAGCTGCTCCAGTTTTTCGCCCCATAACTTCTGCGCCATTTCGCGAGCGGGCACGAAGGGGCACTTGGGTTTAGGATTCGAGTGCGTGACGTTCTGATGCCGCAGGGCATACTGCGCGCCGGTAAGAACCGTGTCGCTGCCCCATTGGCCCTCTAGCTGTTGCATGGCCGCATCCAGCGCACCCCAGCGTTCGGCATCGGTGGTGCCCCAGAGCGTGGGCTGAGTGTCGAGCGGCTTAAGATTATTGAACCCCAAACGAATCTGCCGCACCGGCTGCGCGTGCCCGGCCATCACTTCATCAAAGAGCCCCTCGAGCACCGTGTTAATCACGGAGTTGCGAAACTGCGGGTGATCAAAGCGATGCATCGCGCCGCTCTCGGTAAAATCCGTGAAGCGTACCGTCAGACTCAGTTCCCGTGCCTGCAATCCTTCGCGTCGCAGCTGGCCGATCATCCGCGTGCTTTCGCTCAGGGCAAATACCAGCGCCGCCGCGTAGTCCGGCTCGTCGTACGGCAACGTGGTGTTGCTGGAGATCGTGGTACGATCCTTTACCTCCAGCAGCAACGGCTCGTTCCAGCGGCCATTGGCGAACAACCACAACTGTTGCCCCCAAATGCCAAACCGCTGCTGCATTACCGTGGACGGCAACCGCGCCACATCACCGAAGGTCAAGGCGCCCAGCGCCGCCAGCGAACGTTCGCGGCGCTTGCCCACCCCGGCCAGTTCGCTCACGGAACGTTCGGCCAAAAATTCCTGTTCGCGATCCGGCGGCACCTCCACAAAGCCTGGCTTGGCCGCGCTAGTCGCCAGCTTCGCCATCCACGTGCTGCGCCCCAGCCCCGCCGAGACCGGCAGTCGCAGCTCCGTTTGAATGCGATCCCGAAGGCCATTCACATAATCCGCTGCCGTCGGCACCGTGGTGTCACGCCACACATGCCGGTCCATGCTCGTAAGATCGAGAAACCCTTCATCGATCGACATCGGCACCAGCGTCGGCGTGTACGCCTCCATGATCTGGAACATCTCCTTGGACAACCGCCGATACTCGTCGTACTGCGGCTTGACCAGCACCCCGTGTGGACACACCCGCTTGGCCTCGAAACACGCCATGCCCGT
>DPAW01000182.1 GCA_003517285.1 Verrucomicrobiales bacterium | reverse complement strand
GTATGCGCTACGAAATGTGTGCGCCCTTGGTTTCGACGTAGACCGCGTAGAGCGATTGGCTGGCGGTCATGAAGAGGCGGTTGCGTTTGGTGCCGCCGAAGCAGACGTTGCTGCAGATTTCCGGCAGCAGAATCTGCCCGATGCGTTTGCCGTCCTTGGGCTCAAAGACGTGCACGCCGTCGTAGCCGTCGCCTACCCAGCCGGCGCTGGACCAGATGTTGCCGTCTTCGTCGCAGCGGATTCCGTCGGCCATGCCGGCCTTGGTGACCTTTTGTTTCTGGCCGTTCTCGTCCATTTCCTCCATCTCAAGATCCATGCTGGTAAAGGTCTTGCCATTTTGGAGGCTAACGCCGTTGATCACGTCCCACACCTTGATTTCTTTTTTGGCTTCGGCATAGTGCGAGGCGCCGGTGTCGGCGACGTAAAGCTTTTTGTAATCCGGGCTGAAACACAGGCCGTTGGGTTTGAAAATATCCTCGGTCACCTTGGTCAGCTTGCCGGTTTTGGCATCAATGCGGTAGACTGCTTCTTTCTGGTGTGGCTGCACGCTGCCAGTTTTGGCGCGGTGACCCTCATAATTCATCAGGCTGCCGTAGCCAGGGTCGGTAAACCAGATGGCGCCGTCCGGATGCACCACGGCATCGTTAGGGGCGTTGAAGGGTTTGCCGCCGTGGCCGTCAGCGAGCACGGTGATCTTGCCGTTGTACTCGTAGCGCACCACGCGGCGGTTACCGTGTTCGCAGGAGATTTGGCGCCCGGTCCAGTCGAAGGTGTTGCCGTTGCTGTTGCCGCTGGGATGACGGAATGTGCTCACGTGTCCGTCCTCTTCCAGCCAGCGCAGCTGGACGTTGTTCGGGATATCGCTCCACAGCAAATAACGGCCTACGCCGTTCCAGGCCGGGCCCTCGGCCCAAAGCATGTTGGGATTGGTATACAGCCGGCGGATGGGGGTGTTGCCGAGTTTGTACTTGGCGAACGCAGGATCGAGCACGAGCACATCCGGCTCGGGATAGCGCGTGGGCGTTTTGCCAGTCCAATCGCGGGGGGTGCCCTTGGCGGCGGTGAGCGCGGTGGCAGTGGCCGTCAGGGCCGTGGCGGTGGTAGCGAGAAAGCCGCGCCGATCCAGCGCGCCTCGGGAGGGGGAATTGGAATCGTGTTCCTTCATCATCAATCAGGTTCGGCGAAAGCTTCTGTTGCCCGCGCTCACCGTGCAAGAAAAAGCTGGCCCCTCGTTTACGTGTAGTCTTGGATGAACAGCCATGTCGCTGTTGGATGTTCAGACTGTTCCCCGCATGTTCAAGGTGCGGCAGGAGTTTCCCCGGCCGGAACCGCTGGATATCTCCGCGACCGTTGCGGCCCAAATCGCCTCGGTGCAGGACCTGCTCAAACCTAACGCGCGCGTGGCGGTCACCGTGGGTAGTCGTGGGATTGCAAATTTACGGGAAATTATCCTGACCGTACTCGATGCGTTAAAGGCGGCCGGTGTGCAGCCCTTTATTTTGCCGGCCATGGGCAGCCATGGCGGCGCCACGCCCGAGGGGCAAAAGCGGATTCTGGCCGATTACGGCATCACTGAGGAAACGATGAAGGTGCCCATTGAGGCGGCCATGACCACACGCGAGGTGGGGCGCACGGTCGATGGGGTGCCGGCTTTCACCAGTACGACCGCGCTCGCGGCCGATGGCATTGTGGTATTGAACCGCGTAAAACCCCACACCGATTATTTCAGCCGCACGGTGGGTAGCGGCTTGATCAAGATGATGGTGGTGGGTATGGGCAAACACGATGGTGCAGCCAGTTTTCATCGCACGGCTGTGCATCGCGGCTATGAGGATACATTACGCTTACTTGGAAAGGTGGTGTTGCGCGAGGCACCGATCCTGTTTGGGCTAGCTTTGGTGGAGCATCAATACCACGACACTGCCCGCATTGAGGCCGTGCGACCGGAGGACATTGAATCCCGCGAGGCCGAGCTCCTAGCCGAGGCTGCGGCGTTATTGCCTAAGTTGCCGTTTGACAAGGCTGATCTACTGGTGGTCGATCAGATCGGTAAAAACATCAGCGGCGTCGGCATGGATCCGAACGTCATCGGTCGTCACGCACATCATTACAGCACGTTGCTGCAAAACGTACTTGAAGTGACGCCGTTTATCCGCCGCATTTATGTGCGAGGGTTGACGCCGGAAACGCATGGCAACGCCATTGGCGTGGGTTTGGCCGATGCGGTTCATGTACGGTTGGCTGAAGCGATGGATGCCGAGAGCACATTCGTGAATGTGCGCACTGCGCTCACGCTTCATAATGCTAAGCTACCAATGCATTTCCCTAATGATCGGGCAGCCATCGCCGGGTTGTTGGATACCTTGGCCCTGAGCGATCCGGCTCTGGCGCGGGTGATGCGTATTCGCAATACGCTGGATCTGGCCACGCTCGAACTCTCCGAAGCATTCGCTGGAGAAGCTACTGCGCATGAGAATCTTACCGTGCTTTCCAAGCCGGTCGAATGGCAATTTGATACTTCTGGCGATCTGGATGCTTTGGCTTAACCCCCGTGCATCGGGCGTTTTCGATTGAGCCTTTGATGATTAAATAATTGCCGTGCAAAAACAAAACGGGGCGTCCAAACTTTCCTTACTGAAGCCATGAGATTATTGGCA
>DPAW01000292.1 GCA_003517285.1 Verrucomicrobiales bacterium | reverse complement strand
GCGCATTACATTCGCGATACCTTGGCTCAACGAACAGCCGCCTTGCACCAGTTTTGGAAAACCTATCACCATCGGTTTTACGATCACAATTTCCACGGCCGAGACTGGAGCGCCTTGCGCGACAAATATCTCCAACGCCTTACTTCAGTTGATACTCATGATGAATTCGCTGTACTCCTGCAGATGATGGTCGGTGAACTGGATGCCTCGCATACGGAGGTGTCCCCCGCCTCTTCAGGCATCACCACACAAAGCACACCGCATCTCGGGTTTACGCTTGATACATCACATCATGGAATTGGCCTGAAAATCAAATATGTCCCTCTCCGAGCCCCGGGAGCATTTGAGAAAACTCGCCTGAAAGCCGGTGAATTCATCCTCTCGATTGATGGCCGAAAGGTTTCATCCACTGAAACGCTCTACCAGTTCCTCAACAGCAAGGGCACACGTTTCACCGAATTTCTTGTGAACGACAAACCCAATGAAAAAGGTGCCCGTAAAGTAAGATACAAATTGTTAACTAGTTCCGAATGGCAAAAACTCCGCTACAACGGGCACGTTAGCGACCTTCAACAACGAGTTGAAAAATCCAGCAAAGGTCGCGTCGGCTATCTACATATCTCGGCCATGAGCAGCACAGATCAGGCGCGATTCGAACGCGAAGCGTACGAATACATTCTCGGCAAAGACGCCATGATCTTCGATGTGCGCTTTAACCGTGGCGGCAATATCTCGGACACCCTAATCGACTGGCTCGAACGCAAACCTCACGGCATTTACAAATCACGCGACCGAGAACCTGAGATCGCCCCCAGCCGCGCCTGGGAGAAGCCCATCATTGTGTTAATGAACGAGCATAGTTATTCCAATGGCGAAATGTTTCCTTACGCCATGCGTCAACGCAAACTGGCCCAACTCGTCGGCATGCCCACTCCCGGTTATGTGATCTGGACCTCCAGTTTTTCACTGACCGACGGCACCAAGGCCCGCATCCCCGGCCGCGGTGTCTTTCGCATGGACGGCACGAACATGGAAAATCAGGGTGAGAAACCTGATGTACAAATTTGGGTTACCCCTGAAGAATGGCTCGAAGGCAAGGATCCTCAGCTGGATCAAGCGCTCAAGCTGCTCGAACCCCAACCGGCCACCGCCACACCGTGAGCACAACGGCCGCAGCCACGCAACTCCTCCGTCAGCGCTGGGAGGATGGCAAATTGCACTCGGCCTCTACGGATTCAGTCGTCACTGAAGAGCCTTTGGAAATTCGCCTGCGAGGCCAATCCATTGCCCTCACCATGCGCACACCGGGCCGCGATGAAGAACTGGCCTCAGGATTCCTTTTTTCCGAAAACATCCTGAGGCAGCGCACGGACCTTGTTGAAATTGCACAATGCCCTGATGCTCCGATTGAATCCAGAGGTAACATCATTAATGTTTTTATCAGCCCAGAATGCTCTTTCCAGATTAGTCAACTCCAACGGCATTTCTTCACTTCATCAAGCTGCGGAGTATGTGGACGAGCGGCTATCGAGCAAATTCATTCGAACCACCCCCCCCTCCAGGAAGATGCTGTAAAATTCCCTGCGACCTCTCTTAATCTGTTGCCCGACACATTACGCCGGTCACAAAACACCTTTAAGCAAACAGGAGGCCTCCACGCCGCCGCCCTTTTCGACACGAATGGAAACCTAATTGTATCACGAGAAGATGTCGGCCGACACAATGCTGTCGACAAGGTTCTTGGGCACGCTTTCCTTAATGAATTGTCCCTGTGCGAAAGCATTCTTTTGGTTAGCGGCCGGGTCTCTTTTGAAATAATTCAGAAAGCACTCGCCGGCCGCATCCCCTTAATCGCGGCCATTTCCGCCCCGTCGTCGCTGGCTGTTCAATGCGCGCAGGAAAACAACCAGACACTCGTGGCCTTCTTGCGCGGCAATTCCATGAACATCTACACCGGCGCCCAGCGCATCACCTAGCCTTGGCGCGCATCCAGAAACTTCCGCAAGGCTTGGGCCGTCTTTAAGCCAAAGCCGGGCACCTCGGCGATCTCAACCACCCCCGCCTCCCGTAAGCGCTGCAAACTTCCAAAGTGCTTCAACAAAAGTGCCTTGCGGCGTTCCCCAACACCGGAAAATTCATCCAGCAAACTCTCCGAAATCTTCTTGAGACGCAGCTCGGCATTAAAGGAATTAGCAAACCGGTGTGACTCATCACGCACACGCTGCAGCAGCTTTAGCGCATTATGATCGAGCCCCAAACGCAATGGAGTCTCCTCGTTGGGGCGATGGATTTCCTCGAACTCCTTTGCCAATCCAATGACAGGAACATGCGTAATCCTCAATTTCCCCAGTTCTCGCAATGCGGCGTTTAACTGACCTTTCCCGCCATCAATAAGAATTAGATCCGGCATCGGGCGCCCTTCCTTTTTAAGCCGACTATAGCGCCGCCGTACGGCCTCGGCCATACAGGCAAAATCATCCTGTGACCGAACGTCTTTCATTTTGTAGCGCCGATAGTCTGCATTAGCCGGGCGGCCATTTCGAAAGACAACCATTGAAGCAACCATGAATGTGCCGCTGATGTTAGAAATATCAAACCCCTCAATACGGGCGGGCGGGTTCGACATCTCCAGTACTTGAGCCAATTCATTCAAGTCCCGATCCGGATTCATGGCCACGGGCAACTTATTGGGCAGACGATGGTATCTGGTGGTCTTGCGGCTGGTTTCGCGCAAGGCTTCCATTTGATCGCGCAACCTGGCGGCTCGTTCATAATCCTGCCCCGCCGCCGCATCGCGCATATCCGTCTCCAGCAGCTGGACCATTTCAGCGCAATGGCCCTCAAGAAATTCACAAGCATTTTCAACCTGCATTCGGTATTGCTCTTCACTCACCTTGCCGACACACGGTGCGCTGCACACCTCGATATGCCCGTAAAGACAGTGTTTATGATCGCGCTCCGTTGGCTGAAGCGGCTTACAACCCCGAAGGTTAAACCGATGTCGCGCCAAATCCAGAGAACGCCGTAAGGCGCGACTACTGGGGAACGGCCCGAAGTAACGGGCACCATCATCCACCTTGAGCCGGGTCAGTGTAAAACGCGGAATCGGATCATTGAGATTCACCTTGAGCATCAGGAAACGCTTGTCGTCCCTAAGACTCACATTATAGCGCGGCTTGTATTCCTTGATCAGCCGACTTTCCAACAACAATGCCTCAGGCTCGCCCTTGACGACGTGCACATCAAAATCATGAATGGCATCGACGAGTGCTCGGAATTTCACATCCCAACCCATCCGACGCGAGGGATGAAAATATTGACTCACGCGTTTTCGAAGATCACGCGCTTTTCCAACATAAATCACCGTCCCGAGACGGTCCTTCATAAGGTACACGCCCGGCTTGTGCGGCAACTCACTGACTTTGCTCCGGATGGCTTCGGAGGCCGGCATAAGAAGAGTCTACTCCATGAGACCGGAATTTTCCATGAAGGCGTAGCAGATCATGTGTGCTATCCCCATTTGGCAATCTTCAGCCCGACCGTAATGGGTTTCCTCCACCACAATGCAGTTATCAGCAATCTCGGTGAGCGTACCGCGTTTACCCCCAACTAACGCGATGACATACAGTCCGTTTTCCTTGGCCCATTTGCAGGCCTCCACGAGATTAGGGGAGCTACCACTGACACTCATGGTAAGGACCACATCGCCGGTTTGGCCGTAGTTTTCCAATTGCCGTTTGTAGATCCCTTCGTATTCGTAGTCATTACCAATGGCCGTCATCCAGCTCACGTTGTCGTTCAGTGACAACACTTTGAAGCGTTTCCCTACTGCATCGGATGAGCCTTTACCCAGATCGGTCGCAAAATGGGAGCTGTTGGAAGCGCTGCCGCCATTGCCAAATACGAAGATTTGACGGTCGTTTTCCAGCGCCTTCTTAACCGTGTTGATAGCCTGCTCCACTTGTTCCACAGGGATCGAGGCCAGCGCTTTTTGTTCAGCGGCAATGTAATCGGAAATCCACTCCTTCATCGACACAAATGTATCGCGACCCCACCTGAACTCCAGACGGAATTGATCACAGGGATTTCCGACTCGCCGAATGGACTGTTTTTCGATAGACCAACGCCCATGCAGGACGCGAAACACGAAGTGCAACGCAAAACAATTGAGGATCGGCAACAAATGGACGAGTTGTCCCGTATCCGTCATTCTTGCGCCCATGTGCTAGCAACGGCTGTGCTCCGTCTTTGGCCCGAAGCTAAGCTAGATATTGGCCCACCTACGGAGGAAGGCTTCTACTATGATTTCGACCTAGAACACCGCTTTAGTCCGGAAGATTTCGAGAAGATCGAGGCTGAGATGAAGAAGGTGGTGAAGGAAAATCAAACCTTTGATTTTTCTGAAAAATCTCGCAACGAAGCTAAGGAATATTATCAGTCCATCAACCAGCCCTACAAACTGGAGCGCATTGATGACATTCCCGAAGGCGAACAAATCACGTTTTTTCAGAATGGCGAATTCGTCGATCTTTGCGCCGGGCCACATGTCCCGCGAACGGGCAATGTGAAGGCCTTTAAGCTGTTACGCGTGGCTGCCGCCTATTATCGCGGCAACGAAAATAATCCCCAGCTCCAACGCATTTACGGCACTGCATTTAAAAATAAGACACAGCTCAACGAATGGCTGGAAGCGCAAGAGGAAGCGAAGAAACGCGACCATCGTAAGATCGGCCGCGAACAAGGTCTGTTCACCTTGTCTCCTACCGTCGGTCAAGGGTTAGTATTATGGATGCCTAAGGGCGGCATTGTCCGTACTGAACTACAGAACTTTATGCAAAGTGAGCTGCTTAAACGCGGTTACAGCCCAGTATTTACGCCGCACATTGGCAGCATTGAACTCTATAAAAAGTCAGGTCATTTCCCGTACTACAAGGAAAGCCAGTATCCCACGATTAAAGCGGATGAAGAGGAGGAGTATCTACTAAAGCCGATGAACTGCCCGCATCACATTGAAATTTATGCAGCAGAAAAACACAGCTACCGTGAACTCCCGATCCGTTTGGCAGAATTTGGCGCGGTCTATCGTTATGAACAAAGCGGTGAGCTCAGCGGAATGACCCGAGTCCGAGGGCTTACACAAGATGATGCGCACGTTTTTTGCACACCAGAGCAAGTGGAAGCTGAAATCCGTGATACGGTTGATCTAACGCTGAAAACGCTGCAAACACTTGGACTAAACGATTATCGCGCACAAGTAAGCCTCCGTGATCCGAACAGCGACAAATATACTGGTGACCCCGCTAACTGGGATGCGGCAGAAGAAACCTTAGGGCGCGTCGCAAGCGACATGAATATCGCGCACGAGAAAGTTCCCGGCGAGGCAGCTTTTTACGGACCAAAGCTCGACTTCATGGTTAAGGATTGCCTTGGTCGCGAATGGCAACTAGGAACCGTGCAATTGGATTACAATCTACCCGAACGCTTCAACCTCCAATACATTGGACCGGACAATGCGCCCCATCGACCAGTAATGATTCACCGAGCCCCCTTTGGGAGCTTCGAGCGTTTTATGGGAATACTAATTGAGCATTTTGCTGGCAATTTTCCGTTGTGGCTTGCTCCTGAACAAGTACGTGTATTACCTATTACGGATCAGCAAAACGAGTATGCCGAGCAAATCCTTAAAGATCTGAAAGCCGAGGGAATTCGCGCTAACATTGATGTTTCAGGAGATAAAATTGGGGGAAAAATCCGAGCTGCAGAAACCTCAAAAGTACATACAATGCTGGTGATCGGCAAAAAAGAAGAAGAAGGTAATGCTGTTTCCGTGCGTATTCACGGACAAGGAGATAAAGGGGTGAGACCGTTTACTGATGTTCTCAGTGAACTCAATCTCGCCATAAATGAGAGAATACTGCAATAAGCAGTAAAATAAGGGCTTGCCAGCATTTTTTTGACTGCTATGTTCCGTGGCCCTTAAATGGAGTTCAAATATGGCCAGAGTTTGCAAAATTACAGGTAAGCGCCCCTTCGTTGGAGGCAGCATCAGCCGCAGCGGTAAAGCGAAGAAAGACGGTGGGATTGGTCGGCATGTGACCAAAGTCAACAAGCGAATTTTTGCCCCGAACCTGCAGCGCGTGAAGATCATTGATGAAAATGGCACCGTGAAGTACGTGCGCGTTGCCGCCAGCGCCATCAAGAAAGGACTAATCACCAAGGCACCCAAGCGTAACTGGAAGCCAAGCCAAGCCTAGATTTGGAAATAGGAATTACTGAAGCGCGGCTGTCTTTCAGCCGCGTTTTTTATTTGCCCTTCATGGCGTGCATGGTCGCCCGCCGAAGATCACGATCGGACTCGCGTTTCTTGATCGTTTCGCGCTTGTCCACATGGCTTTTACCACGCCCTACCCCGATCAACACTTTCACACGGCCGTTTTTCCAGTACATCTTCAAGGGAATCAGAGCCAACCCCTTAGCCTGAGTAAGCCCTTGTAAACGATCAATCTCCTTGCGGTGCAACAATAGTTTCCGCGGCACCATGGGCCGGTGATTGTGCACGTTCCCATGCGAATATTCGTCGATATGGAAATTGTGCAACCAAGCCTGTCCGTCGGCTTCTACTCGGGCGAATGATTCCCGCAATTGGCCTTTTCCGGCCCGCAACGATTTCACCTCCGTACCCCGTAACACAAGGCCCGCTTCCAGCGTCTCGATGATCTCGTAATCACGTCGCGCCTTGGAGTTCTTGAGGATTTCGTCACTCATGACAAAAAAGACCAGAAGGTCATCCTTCTGGTCACAAAAGCTTCTAGTGGAAGCCCTTTATTTCTTCGGGGTCTTTGCGGTATGAATTTCAACTGCCACC
>DPAW01000264.1:1491-4373 GCA_003517285.1 Verrucomicrobiales bacterium | reverse complement strand
GCCACGCTGGCGCCCGAGGTGATCGCCGCCTCCGGCAAAGTGCTGGATCAGGATTGGGTGAAGCCTAACAAACGTATTTTTAACAACGCCAAAATCACCGATCACTTCGCGATCATTCCCTCCGGCAAAATTCCCGGCGCGGCCCTGAAAGAGCAGGAGCAGAAGATTTACGACCTCGTGCTGCGTCGTTTTGTAGCGATCTTTTATCCGTCAGCCGAGTTCGAAAACACGCGCCGCATCACGCGCATTGAGCAGGATTCATTTCTCACCACCGGGAAGATTCTGGTCACACCCGGTTACCTCGAGGTATACGGCCGCCGGCCCGGGGTCGCCGCTGAGAAGGATGAACTGGTGCCCGCCGAGACCGGCGAAGAAGCCAAGGCGCTGGAGGTGAATCTTAAGGGCGAACAAACTCGTCCGCCCGCGCGGTACACAGAGGCCACGCTGCTTTCGGCCATGGAAACGGCCGGCAAACGCGTGGACGACGAGGAATTGCGCGAGGCTATGAGCGAACGCGGCTTGGGCACCCCAGCCACCCGCGCGGCTATTATCGAGGGACTGATCAATAGCAAGTATGTGTTCCGTCATGAACAGCAAAAGCGCGATCTCGTGGTGTCCAACAAAGGCCTCGCATTGATTGATTTGCTGGATGACATCGGCATCGACGCTCTGCGCTCGCCCGAGTTAACCGGCGATTGGGAGTACAAACTCAAGCAAATGGAGACCGGCGAGCTCAGTCGCGAGCTGTTCATGAACGAGATCAAGTCGCTCACCGAGACGATTGTCAATGCCACCAAGGACAAGATGACCGAGTTGGCCAACCGTAGCTATCCAGATGTCGAAGCCGTTTGCCCCAGCTGCAGCGCCACCACGCTGAAGCAAACCGACGGCAACTACGAATGCACATCAGCCGACTGTAAATTCAAGCTGAACAAATACATCGCCAGCCATAAGCTGCAGCCCGAGGAAGTGCAGGCGCTGCTGGGCAACGGCCGCATCGGGCCGTTTGAAGATTTCAAAAACCGGTTCGGCCAGCCGTTTGTGGCCGAGCTAAAAATGGTCGAAGGCGCTCGCGGCGGCTGGAAGCCAGAGTTTGTATTCGAAGGCGACGAGGAACGCGAGGCCGAGGCGGATAACCTCACCGACGATCAATTGCTCTGCGAAGCGCCCCTAGAAGACGGCACACTAGCCAAGGTCTATGAAACCGACCGCGCTTATCTTTGCCCGGATATGGCGCCGGCCAAACAGAAAAACGGCACGCGCATCGCCAAAGAAATTCTCAAGAAAGAGATTCCCGCTGATCAGGCGATGAAGTTATTCATCGAGGGCAAGACCGACGTCGTCGCCGGTTTCATCTCGAAGAAAGGCCGCCCCTTTTCCGCGCATCTGCTACTGGACAAGCAAACTGGAAAGCTCGGCTGGGAATTCCCGCCGCGCCCGGCGAAGAAGAAAGCCGCCAAGAAAAAATCAGCCAAGAAGGCCTAGACTCGCTTCCCTCCCGTTTTTCTGCTAGCGTACAAGCGTGCCGAGGAGTGCCACCGAAATCATCGAAACCGAAGACGCCTTGGTATTGTCATTCCTGCAATACCTGCAAACCGAGGCGGGCACATCGGTGTACACCCAACGCAATTACCGTCAGGCCCTTGACGAATTCACCGACTGGTACACCACCGAACGCAATCAACCGCCGGCCTGGCTGGAACTCAATAAGCTCGATTTCCGTGGATACCTTCGCTCTCTCGGACGGGGTAATTATAGTCGCTCGGCCATCCAACTGCGTTTCTCCGCACTGCGATCCTTTTACAAACATCTCATGCGCCGCGGAAAACTCGATGCCTCGCCGGTGAAGGAGATCGTACTGCCCAAGAAGGAAAAACGTCTGCCGCAGTTTCTCACGCCGGAACAAACGCTCGCCCTGCTGGAGGCTCCCCTGCAAGAGCTGGCCAGTGCCCGCAAGGAAGCCGAGGAGCCGGACAGTATTGATCCCGCGCCGTACCTGCGCGATACCGCCGTGCTAGAGGTGATCTATTCCTGCGGCCTACGCGTCAGCGAATTATGCAGCCTGCGCGTGATGGATCTGGACACCACCCAGCGCCTAGTGCGCGTGTACGGCAAAGGCAAAAAGGAACGGCAGCTACCCATCGGCGAGCCCGCTCTGCAGGCTATTGCGCATTACTGGGCGGCTCTCGAGCATCCGCCCACCGGCGAGATGCCGGTGTTTCTCGCCAACCCCAATGATCTCCGCCCGCTTTATCCGCGGCTGATCCAGATGAACCTCAAACATTATCTGGAAATCGCCGGGCTCGATCCCAAGCTCACGCCGCACAAGCTACGCCACAGCTTCGCCACCCATTTGCTCGACCGTGGTGCCGATCTACGTAGCGTGCAGGAACTGCTCGGGCACGAAAACCTCGTCACCACCCAGGTCTACACACACCTCACCACTGACCGACTCAAGCAGGCCTACGACGACGCGCATCCGCGCGCCTGAGGCACTATTCACCGCCCGCGAATAACCTTGAGTTGTTCACCAGTTTTGGTTAACAACTTGATTTCGCATGAGCGAAAGGAGGGTAGATCTAGGAATTTGGGACAAACTAACAAAGGCAGTGGTGTTTCTACTCATCATTGCCGCGTTGATCGCTGTCGCCGTTTGGTATCTCCCTCTCATCAAACAAAACGAGCGCATGCGCGCGGAAATCCTTCGACTGGAACAGGAAGTCGCCGCCGAGGAACAAACCGCCGAACGCCGCAAGCTGGCCATCGAGGCCATGCGCAATGATCCTGAGACCGTGGAGCGTTATGCCCGCGAAAAGCTCGGCCTCGCCAAAGCCGGCGAAACGGTCATTCGCTTCGAGGAACCCGACCCCCACCGGCCCTGA
>DPAW01000264.1:0-1096 GCA_003517285.1 Verrucomicrobiales bacterium | reverse complement strand
TATGGCGATTGCAAACGATCTTCGGCGCGGCAACGCGATTAAATTTAACGGCGCAGTGTGCGTGGTGATGGAAACCGGCCACGTGAAACCCGGCAAAGGCCCCGCATACATCCAAGCCAAGCTCCGCAACCTGTCCACCGGCAAATCCTCCGACAACCGCTTCAACTCCTCCGAGAGCGTGGAGATCGTGCCCATGACCACCCGCAAGCTGGAGTTCAGCTACATGGATGGCGACGATTATGTGCTGGTGGATCCCGACACCTACGAGCAGGAAAATGTCACCGCCGAGATTATGGCCGAGGTGAAAGATTTCATGACCGAAAACACGCCGCTCACAGCCACCTACGTGGACGGCACCCTCGCTATGGTGGAATTGCCCGCCAACGTCGTGCTCACCGTGTCTGATGCCCCCGAAGGCGTGAAGGGCGATTCGGCCAGCAACGTGATGAAGCCCATCACTCTGGAAACTGGCGTGGTGATTCAGGCCCCGCTCTTCATTAAGACCGGTGAGAAAATCAAGGTCGACGTGAAGAACCGAAAATACCTCGAACGCGCCGGCGAATAAAGCGCTCCATTCAATCAAGGGAGGGACGAGTTCCACCTCGTCCCTTTTTCGTGCCTAATGAACTGGACGCCCATGGTCCCGAGGCACACCATGCCATCAGGGCCAATGATGGGCGTTAATTCCCGTCATCCGGCTGGTCTTGAGTGACTCTTGTAAACGTGGCTTTGCGCCAGAATGTTACTTTGCCATCCTTCTTCACTTGAGTTTCAAAAAGCCTTTTATTTTTATTAATTATTTGGAACGTGCCGTACTCTTTGGCTCCATCGGGATAATCAGTCTTTGCGTGAAATGTTCTAGTTTTTAGATCATAAGTCTCTCTCGTATACCCTTCAGGTAGGCCTTCTCCTTTGAGACGCCAAATAAACACCCCCTGCTTGGCGTCATATTCTTTGAGTCCAACAAAGGAAACATCCTTGTTGTTAATTTTCACGGTGAAAAGAGCCTCGGTTGACTTACCTTCGACTTTCCAGCGAATGGTCATAAACATGTCCTCATCCACCGGTTTACGAGGTAGACCAGTATTTGGATCAA
>DPAW01000063.1:9373-10474 GCA_003517285.1 Verrucomicrobiales bacterium | reverse complement strand
TAAAACGAGCTTCTTTCGGGCTTCCTCAGCTGGCTTCCAAAACCACCCTTTGGGGTCCCACACCTGAGCGTAAGTATATTGATCGAGTAAAACCTGATAGGTCACTTTTGCTGCGGCCTTATCCCCCTTCTTACTTAAAGCATCACCCTTTAAGAGGAGCGAAACTCCCACTTCATTAAGGTTGCCGTATTTTTTTGCATCTTTAGCCGGAGCGTATTTTTTAAGTTGATCGTTTGTGCGCCTAGCCTGTGCCCCCCATATTCGAATCACTCGGTTTGCCTGCGCAATAGCTGCATCCCAATTCTTGCGCCCCATGGCATCCCAAACCTTGGCCGTAGCCTGATAAGCTTCCTCGGCATGGACTGGGCAAACCAAGGGAAACATTAATGCTAATAAAAAAACCGCTTTCACTGTGTTATTGTTCTTTCTTTACTACCTTAATTCCATTGGGCAGCAAAGGCTGCCAAAGTACTTTGGCTTTGTTCCACTTTAAGTACATTTTAACCTCATCCCCTTTTTTAGGGATCGACTCATGGCCTTGTGGCCCCGGCAAGGGAGGAATGCGAGTGGCTGGTCGCCATGCCTCTACGACTATAAACTCCTTTAACCTTAAGCCCTGTTCAAACGTAGGGATCTTATGAAGGTTTATCAGCTCAAGCTTAATGTTGTAAACCCGGTCACGGTGAATGCCCAAGGTCCGTTCAATTTTAGATTTTTGCACCTTTGACTCAACGGCAACCACCCGGCCCGTAACGATGAGTTCCGATTGTTCATCCAATTGCTTCTGACTCAGTGGGGCTATTGCTGCGAACAGCTGGATTTCCCCCATAAAAAACGCACCGCACAACAGCATAGTCAGTAAACCTTTGAGAGGGTCTGTAAATAGCTTCATTTCAGTGCCTGAATTATTTTGTCATCCGGAAAAAGCTTTTTTGTAAGCGCCAATATCTCTGGAGATTTAAAGTGACTTTCACCAACCAACTTTCCAGCTGAGTAATACCTCAATTCTCTACAACTGAAACAAACTAGGACATCCACCTCAATAATCCCGTCTGAAAACCGAAAGGCGATCCCGGGGCGAAATCCACAATCTACGGGAAC
>DPAW01000063.1:1776-8991 GCA_003517285.1 Verrucomicrobiales bacterium | reverse complement strand
CGTCCTTTATTGGCTGGGCTTCTGATAGAACGGCAAAACCCTGGATCTCATTGCTTTTGTTAAGCTTATTTTCTTCTGGGTAGGAATCATCCACCCGATAAACTTCACATTTCTTCGCCTTGTGAAGTTCAGTTATAAGTGTACGGACTTCTCCTGTGCCAATTATAGATTCAACTGATTTCGTGTCGCAAGCAACTAAGCCTCCCATCAGGAAAGGAATTACCAGGCATTTTAAATAGTTAAACAGAGCCTGCCTCATTTCTGTTTCTCTTCTAATTCTTTCCCCGTCTTACCACCGTGTTCACGCAGCAATCGCTCTATTTCTGGGTGTTTATTTTTGATTGCGAAATCCAATGGAGTCCCATCTATAGACCATAGGTTTACCTTAGCTCCTTGTTGAATAAGGAAGGTAACCATCTTCTTATCGCCTGCCCTCACCGCCTTATGTAAAACCCTGTAAGAAGCCTTCCCCGCAACGCAATCGATATTCGTACCCTTCTTGAGGCATTGCTTCACTTTAGCGAGATCACCCTCCTCAGCAGCTAAATGTAGATCTGAAATGGCCTGAAGCTCCTCGTCAGAAATCTGCCGCTGCATCCGTGGCTCTTCAGTAGCTGGACCTTCTGATTTTTGCGTTGTCTCGCACCCTAATACTAATCCAGTTACGACTGTCGTGATTAGTATCGGTTTCATTTTTCTTTGATCTTTAATTCTTCGGAAGTCTTGCCGCCATGGTTGCGAAGGAATTCAGTAGTCTTTTTGCGCCCGTTTGCCAAGGCTTCATCAAGTGGAGTCTGGCCTTTCCCATTGAGTTCATTCACCTTTGCTCCGTTGGTAATGAGTAGTTGAGAAACCTCAGCCGCATGTTTTTCGGAATAACTCCGAACTACTTGATGCAAAACCGTTTCCCCGATTTTCTCACGGTAGGGTTTGTTATCTGTATGCATACTTCCCGATTTAAGTTTCACGTTTACATCAGCCCCTTTAGCTAACAGCAACTTAGTTAAACCCAAATACATTTCATGACTTTTTGGGGCCCCTTGAGCCGCACCGTGTGCTGCCGAAAATAATGATGTTTCTCCCGTACGCTTTGTCCTAGCATTCACATCTGCCCCTGCGTCAATGAGCAATCGGGCGACTCCCTCACTACTCGCCAAATGCAATGGGGTATGATGTGTATCATCGATTACATTTACGTTGGCTCCCCGATTGATCAGCAGCTTGATCATTTTACGGTGACTTCCTTTGTAATCATCATTTACAGCATGGTGCAAGGGCGTCATACCCGGCTCATCCTGTAAGTTCACGTTCCCGCCTTGATCAAGGAACTTCTTTACTGCCCCTATGTCTCCATTATGTACGTGACCGAGCAATTCCGCTTCCTTTCGGCCAAGATAAACGGAATCTGAATGGTAGTCGCAACCAAGCAACAGGATTGAAGCCAAAATAGTTGAGAGAATCAGTCGCACCATAGAGAGTAGACGATTAATCCGACGTTTTACTCCGTGAAATAATTACCGCTCAACCTTACGGTAAAGGAAGGCATCTGAAGTAACCAAGGAAGTAATGAGAGCCTTCATGCTACCATTCTCTCGGTAGGCACGGTAGGCATCCTGCAGTACGGGGCCGTCATTGATCGTCTCGTTGCGGCCCATCCAGAAACGGAAGGCGTGGCGCACAAACACCTGCTCGACGTGGTCGCTCTTGGCCAGCTTATCGATCATCTCGAGAGCATTCTTGACGGGGCCGTCGAGTTCGGGATCTCCGCTGTTGATGATCTCGCCGGAGGTGTCCACGGGCTTGTCTTGTTCGGTGGAACGGAACAGACCGGCGTGATTGTACATCTCAAAGGGGAGACCGAGCGGATCCATCTTCTCGTGGCAAGTCCAGCAATAGGCCTCACGGGTCACGCGCATGCGATGGCGCAGCGTGGTGTTAGGTTCGTCCGGCAGCATCGCATCAACGGTGATAGGAATGTCCGGAATGCCGCCGCCTAGCAGACGTTCGCGAACCCAGCGGCCGCGTAGTATGGCGTGATTGTCCATCGCGTCGGAATGAGACACCAACCAGGAAGGGTGCGTGAGCAATCCGAGGCGCTGGCCTTCCGGGGCGGTAGCGAGCGTGCGATCAGGCCTCATCGATCCAGCCCCAAAAGAGCGCCGGCTGACGCGAGCGAAGACTCTTGGTCCCGAAAGCTCGGCTTGCGTGACGTTGACGGAACCGATCTTCTTCTTTTTTTCCTGCTCCAGTTTGTTCTTGGCAGCGGCCAAGGACTTCCTCTTTTGCGTCAAGGTCTTGAGGATCCCTGTATATTCCCTCAAGGAAACCTCGGATACCCCAAGATTTACGCGAGTAATAAACTGGATGCCGGTCATCGTTTTACCGGCAGGGACTATGAGCTCCACTTGACCAATGGTCGGTTGGATTCTTTCAGAATGGGAACCGTTGTCCCAAATGGCCTTGAAGAAAATCGGGTTGGAACTTGAATCAGTCCGAGTAGCTTTGACTATTAATTTAGTCTTGGAGGCAATCGGCTTAGGGAACTTTTGCTCCAATGTTACAGCGCCTCGTTCCCCAACTACTTTCCCCTTTACAAGTTCGGTTTGGTTAAGGGTTCCTTTTTCTAAATCCCAGTGATCGGGCTCCTCAAAAGTCACCTTGGAAAAACTCCCGTTGACCAAAAGCTCAAGGGGAACCTGATCCCCTGAATTGTCCCGTAATTTGACTTCGAGGCCCTCAATTTCCTTTTCAAGATCTGCCACGACAGCCGTTTCCCTCTCCAGTTTTGCCTTCGCTTCTTTTTTTCGGATGAGTGTAGCGGCTTCCCGTTCCTCCTTGTTATTTTTCTTTCCAAAGTAGGTTTTATCATTGCCGGTGGCCACGACTTGGCGGGTAGTCAGGAGCTCCTTAAGAACGTCTTCGTCTTTTTGAATTATGAGCTCGATCAGACGGTCCGTGCTGGCGGTGGCGTCAAACATCGCCCGGTAATGACTGGTGCCGCGGGTGCTGACGCCGGTTTGCGCGAGAGCAGCGTTGTCTTTGCAGATATAACCGCCGAGGTCGTAGTCAAAAAAGTCGCGGAAGAATTGTAGTACGCGCGGCTTGCGAATGCTCGGGTCCGCGAGCATGCGGGTAACTTCGCGTTCCACATCCTCGCGCGTGCGCATGCGGCCCTCGACGATGGCCTTGCGGAGTTGAGCGTCGGGCTGGATGTAGCTGAGGGCATGGTTGACGGCGAGTCCGAGTTCCCAGTCCTGCAACATCGCCCGGCCGTGTGCATCGATCCGGTTGTTTTCCACCAGCTCAGGCCGGAAGAGCGCGTCGCGATCAAGGAAGATGGCCGAGAGCCCCATGAACACGCCGTCTTCTTTGCCAACCTTGTCGATGGAATCCTTGACGATCTGCAAGTAGTCCTTGGATTCCTCAGCGGACGGCGGACGGAAGGTCAGGGCTTCGAAAAGAAACTCCACTGCCTGACGCAGGCGCTCGTCGGTAACGCCGTCTTCCTTCATCAGGTCATGAATGGGCGTCATAGGGCGAGCGACCTTGGTGCTGTAAACAATCGCCGTGGGCAGACCGCGCAGGTCACCCTTGGGCTTCACCTTGTCGTAGGTTTTGGGGTCGTCGGTGATCTGCTCGGGCACCCCGACCAAGCTCATCGGTCCATAGGCCATGTATCGCAAAATGTCCTCGGCTTTGCCCAGAATCTGCGTGGCTTCGGAGCTGTTAACGGTGTAGAAGTCCGGATAATTTTCGAGGCCATGCTTGCGGGCGGAGGACAGCACCACCGGTACGCTCTTCACGGCCGTGGCGTAGGCGACGGTTCCGCCTTCCCAGCGCAGGATGCGGTCGGTGCCGAAGTAGAGTTTCAACTCGCCGCCGTGATTGGTGGGCACCACATCACCGCGCGTGCGTTGGCCGGGACGGGCTGAGTCATAGGCCGGTTCCCGGTTGATCAATTCATTGAGGCGCGTGATGTGTTCCTGCGGTGTCACCCGCCAAATGCGCGCGGGCGTGTAGGTCGGTGCCAACCGAATGTTCTTGGGCAACGGCCCGAAAAGCAGGTCGTGTGCGATGAAGTTGCCCTTATTCGGGTCCAGATGCGCCTGAAAGTCGCCCTTGCCGGCCATCTCGCGTTTCAGTTCGCTGACGATCCAGTCAGAAAAGCGCAAGCGCTCGACGATCTCCGGTTGCGACTTTTTCTGGGGAGGCATCTCCTGCAGCGTGACCTGCGCCCAAATGGATTTCCACATGGCCGCATTGGTCTCATCCACCGGCCCGAGATCCTCGAGCGAGAGATTGCCCTTCTTGGTTTCGTTGTCGTGACAATCCAGACAATGACTGTCCAGAAACTCGACAGCGAAGTTTTTGAAATTGCCCCGGGCAGGTTCGCCGGGCGTGTAGATGTCCGCAGCCTGACCAGCCGGGCCGAGCACGGCATAGACCGCCACCCCGAGGGTGAGGGTCAGCTTGTTCATGCCATCACTTCTTTGAGCGGTCCGGAGCCGGAATCAAACTTGGCAGCCATCTTCTCGGACATGTTGTAGCGATCCACCTCTACGCCGGAAGCGCGCAGTATGGAGGTGTACAACGCGTTGATCGGGCGCTTGCCGTCCAGCTGCGTGAAGCAACCGGTCTTGAAGGCGCCATCGTAATTACCGAGCAACATGACCGGCCAGTTCTTGCCGGAAGTGTGCTGATAATCCGCGTTGTTGCTGGTGTACACGATGAGCGTGTTGTCCATCATCGTGCCGCTGCCCTCAGGCACGCTTTCGAGCTCCTGCATGAGCTTCACCAACATGCGGCTGTTGTACTGACGAATCTTAATCCAGATCGGGTTGTTCGGCTGCTTCATGTGGCCGAGGTTGTGGCCCTGCTGCTCCACGCCGAGTCCCTTCCATGCGCCAAAGATTTCACCGCGACCGGAGCCGATGGTGAGCACGCTGGTGATGCCCGACTTGAGCGCAGAGATGCCGAGATCCAACAGGCGATCGTGCCAGTCGGTTTCAAATTCCGGGTTCGCATAGGCATCGTCCACCTCCGGCGCAAACCGACGCAGATGACTGGACACCCTACCGAGCCGCTCACGCAGGCCGTTGATGTCGTTGAAGCCTTGTACATACTGGCCGTAGCGCTGCTTGTCCGCGCCCGGCAAACTGCCGCCCTTGGCCGCCGCCAGTTGCTCAATGCGATCAAACATGCTCGAGCGCGCCTCGTGCTGCTTACGAATCGCGCCCTGCGATATGCCACCATAAAGCATCTGGTAGAGGTGATTCGGATTCGAATGCATGAAGATGGGTTGACCTGCGCCGCTGGCCGAGAGATTCGCCACCGTGGGCTTGGCCTTCATATTCTCGAGCGAGTCCATGCCGATGCACAAATGCGGCAGAAGCGTTTCAGGTAACGCGTTGCTCAACGTGTAATCAATGGTCGGACCGCTCGGCGGCACGCCATCGCTGCCGCGGTAGCCACCGAGAGCGCCAAAGAACGCGCTGTGCGACGGGCTGGTGTGGGTGCCATGCAACCCGTTGATAATTTGCAGTCGCTCCTTATACGGTTCCAGCGCCTGAATCGGCTCGGGCAATTTCACCTTGGCCAATGAACCGCTGTTTTTCATGCCCGCGGGAATCGCCGTTGCCGGATCGAATCCCTGATTTTGCATGAAGAAAATTACGCGCTTGGGTGAGCCCTTCTTGGCTGCCTGCGCCACACTGGGCAGCATTGGCCCGGCCACTGCGGCAGCGGCAAGTCCCTTAAGTACGTTGCGGCGGTTGAGCATGTTTGCGTTCATGTCGATCAAGATTGTAGGGGTTCGACCACGCCCGCGTCGAACAAATTCATCTGAAATCGACCTCCTTGAACCCGGCCAAACTTGACATTTTTTCACATCCGCCAAAACTCGAGCGCCTATGGCAAACATTGATTTCTCCGACGTCACCGCCTCGGCCAAAGCCAACATTTACTTCGACGGCAAAGTGATCAGTCACACGCTGGTGACGGCTGAAGGCGACAAAAAGACACTCGGGCTCATTTACCCCGGGGAATATCACTTCGGCACTGAACTGGCCGAAGAAATGATCGTGGTGGCCGGCAGCTGCACCGTGAAGCTCGATGGCTCGGAGGAAACACAGACCTACACCGACGGCGACACCTTCAGCATTCCCGCCAACAGCGGCTTCGACATTACCGTGAGCGAAGACATCTGCGAGTATGTGTGCTCGTTTGTGAAGTGAAGTCCCCCCTCAAGGCGCATTCATTTAACAGATGATTCTGCCAAGGATGGAGTAGAAAGACGGGCCGATCATGAACACAAAGCTCAAGATCAGCGCATCCAGATCAATTCTTTCCACGGCGGTGTGTCGTTTTTCTGAACTGGGCCCGGCGAACTGCGTCCGTTGCGGACGATGACCGTCAGCTTGGCGGCGAGACGCGCGGCCACTTCGGGGTGCTGCGTAATTACGTTGGTCGTCTCGCCGGGATCCTTGGCCAGATCGTACAGCTCACGTTTACCTCGGCGGGCATCTTCCATCACTAGTTTCCAATTCTGTTCACGCAACGCATACCGACCCTGACTACCGTGGTGTACCATCGCCACACGCGGCGCCACGCTGTTTTTCCCCACACCACGTAGCACTTGGTAAAAGCTGATACTGTCCTCGCCGGCATTGGCCGGCAGACGTTCACCAGCCATGTCCGCAAAGGTCGCCAGCAGATCGGTTTGGCACACGGGCTGGTTCCATTGGGATCCGGCCTTCACCTGCGCGGGCCAACGGATGATGAATGGGACGCGATGGCCGCCTTCGTACACCGAACGTTTCCCCTCGCGATAGATGCCGTTACTGTGATGGCTGAAGCGCTGGATGCGCTCGCGCCAGGTGGTTTCCGGGCCGTTGTCACTGGTGAAAATCACCATGGTGTTGTCGGCGAGTTTCTCGTCATCGAGCCATTTTAAAATGCGGCCCAAATGATGATCAGTCTCGATCATGAATTCCCCATAGGCCCCAGCTTTGCCCTGCCCACGAAATTCCTCGAGCGGTATCACCGGCTTATGCGGCGAGGTGTAAGGCAGGTAGAGAAAGAAAGGCTTGCCAGCCCGCGCCGCTGCCGCCCGGCCATCGAGCCACTTGAGTGATTGCGTCGTGAACCGGTCGAGACACTCGATATCCACAAAGTCCGGTGCCACCTCGAGGTCATTCTTGGTGGGATTCTTCGGCG
>DPAW01000063.1:0-1388 GCA_003517285.1 Verrucomicrobiales bacterium | reverse complement strand
TGCGTCGGCGGCACCTTGGCAAAGCGCCCCTCAAACCATGCCAGCACGCCGTAGTTCATCGAGGCCGGGATGCCCCAGTAATAATCGAAGCCCTTGTCCAGTGGCATATTCTTCACCGGCTGCGTCCAGTCGCGCTTGCCCCAGGTGCCTGGAAAATCCATACCTAAATGCCACTTGCCCACCATGGCCGTCGCGTAGCCCTGCCCGCGCAGCAGCGAAGCCAACGTCACGCGACCGTCGGCAATCAGGCACGCGCCTTCCGCGCCCATCACTCCGCGCTTCAAGGTCGTGCGCCACGCGTAACGTCCCGTGAGCAGTCCGTACCGTGACGGCGTACAAACCGTGTCCGAGCAATGGCCGTCAGTAAACGTCATGCCCTCTCGCGCCAACCGATCCAAGTGCGGCGTCTTGAATTTCGATTTTGGATTCAAACACGACGCATCGCCGTAACCCATGTCATCCACGTACACGAGGATGATATTTGGCTTCTCCGCCCACACCGCCAACGCGGTCAACAAAAGGGTTGCTAGGATTTTCATTGGTTTATTAATTTCATTGCTTCCGTCGCGAGCCGCGTAGTCTCGGACCAATCGCCTGCTTTCACCATCCAACTGCCGCCGCAAGCCAGCACGCTGGGCAAGGCCAGGTAATCGGCCAAGTTGCCCGCGTGGATGCCGCCGGTTGGGATGAAGCGCATCTGCCCGTACGGGCCGCTGAACGCCTTCAGAGTGTTCACGCCGCCCAAGGTTTCGGCGGGGAAAAATTTCACGGTCTGAACACCGTGTTCCAGCGCCAGTTCCAAATCCGTCGGCGTGGCAATGCCGGGAAACACCGGCACCTGATTTTCCTGACACCACTTCACGGTGCGCGGGTTGAACCCCGGCGTCACCACAAACTGCGCGCCGGCTTCCACCGCGGCGGCGGCTTGTTCGGCGCTGTGCACCGTGCCGGCACCAAGCAAAAACTCCTCGCGCCCGGCCAAGGCTCGTAGACTGCCTAACGCAGCCTCAGAGCGCAAGGTGATCTCCGCGCAAGGTAATCCGCCGGCGCACAGGGCGTCAGCCAAGGGCCCCGCATCGGCCACACGTTCCAGCGCCACCACGGGAATGAGCTGTAACGCCTGCAGTTGATCGATCATGTACTGATCCCGTAAAACCGCCGCGCCGTGCCTTCAAAAATAGCGTGGGTTTCATCGTCGCTCAACGGACCAAGCACCTCGGTCAAGGCGCCGTGCACCTGCTCGTAGCTGCCGGCCAACTCGCACACCGGCCAATCGCTGCCGTACATGCACCGATCCGGCCCGAACGCCTCCAGAACGGCCTCGACGTACGGCTGGAGATCGGCCGGCTTCCAGTTCTCCCAATCGGCCTCGGTAATCATGCCGGAGA
>DPAW01000310.1:6962-9193 GCA_003517285.1 Verrucomicrobiales bacterium | reverse complement strand
GAGAAATAAAAATTTCCCTTCGCGTCCGCCGTTGGTGCATCCGTGAATTCGTGTTGGAATGAGGCCAGTCGCCAATCCTCGCCCGGAATCAGCACTTGCGAGAGCGGCATATCCTGCGCGCCCAACATTCCGGCCAGCGCGATCCAACTGGTAAGTATAATTCGTTTCATTGCGTTACTCCTTCTCTCCATGCCCCGCCCACAACCACCGTAAGGCGTCCGGCAACAGAACACCGCCGTGTTGCAGATTGTGTTTCCCATCGCCGTACACAAACTTATGATCCCAATCCATGAAATTCAGCGCCGCCGCCATTTGTTCATTCGCCAGCGGCCAGTGGCCGTGATCGTTGTCGAGATCATTGCGGCCGCCTTGCAGGAAAACCTTCACCGGCTTCTTAGCCGTCTTGCGAATCCAGCTGGGATACACATGCCCGCCCCGGATATTCGTGAAGCTGCCGATCATGCTGTACACCTTGCTAAACGCATCGGGCCGCTCCCAGGCCACGGTAAAGGCGCAAATGCCGCCGCTGCTGGCGCCGCAGATTGCGCGGTCGACGGCCTTCTCTGAGAGACTGTATTTCTCGCTCACCGCCGGCAGCAGTTCCTCCAAGAGAAAACGTGCGTACTGGTCGCCCAACGAATCGTATTCGTAACTGCGATTATTCGCTCTCCATCGATTCTCAGGAAACGCATCGCCACGATGGCCCGGATTCACAAAGATCCCAATGGTCAACGGCATCTCGCCTTTGTGAATCAGGTTATCAAACACAATCGGCACGCGCACATCGCCGTCTTCCTTGAGATACGCGTGCCCGTCCTGAAACACCATCACGCACGCCGCCTGCTCCGGCCGATATTGCGCCGGCACATACACGGAGTATTCGCGCCGCGTGCCCTTGAAGATCTGGCTCTCAAAGATGTGCGTCGTCACCTTGCCGCGCGGCACGCCGTCCTGACACTCGGAATCCTTCGTGTGCTTGTACTCCGCAATCTTCGACTTCGCCTTTTCCTCATTCTTGACATCCGGCGTGGTGAAAATCCATTTCGCGGATTCGGGGAAAATAGAGCCCCCATGCCGCCCGCTGTGGCCGTCATCGCCCCAAACCATCTTGTGCTCGTAGCCCTTGTACTTCAGCGCGGCCGATACCTCCGCATTGGAGAGCGGCCAATGCCCGTGAAGATTATCCAGATCACGCCGACCTTCCTGCAAAAGCACGCGCAGATTTTTCTTTTCCGTTTTGCGAATCAACGCCGGATACACATAGCCGCCTCGGATATTTGTAAAGCTGCCGATATGGCTAATCACGCCGCCAAAGAAATCCGGCCGATGCCACGCCGCCGTGAATGCCGCAATGCCGCCGCTGCTGTTACCACAAATAGCACGCGTACGCGGATCCTTGGCAATCACCAGATTGTGCTCCTTCGCCACCACCGGCCACAACTCGTCGATGATGAAGTTCGCGTTATCCGCGCTCACCGTGTCGTACTCAAACGCCCGATTGCGCCGCGGCTGATTACCCGGCTCCGCTCCCGGCACACTGCCCGGATTCACAAACAACCCGATCGTCACCGGCAGTTCCTTCCGGTGAATGAGATTATCAAAAACAGTCGGCACACGCGTGTGACCGTTCTCGCGCACAAACCCGCCGCCGTCCTGAAACACCATCAGATTTGCCGGACGCTTCGGATCGTACTGCGCCGGAATATACACCCAGTAAGAGCGCGTAGTACCGGGAAACGCCTTGCAGTCGTTCCATGCACCCAGTATTACCTTGCCGCGCGGAACGCCGTCTCGGCGTTGCGTATCCGGCCCGGGACGATAATCAGCAGACGCCAACAGGCCGCAAGTGAGGAAAAGAAAAAGAGTCGTTCGCATGAGCAATCGGTGTCCCGATTATCCGCTGCAACCTGCGATTATCAAGGCAGGATCGTGCCCATCCGATCGCCCACCTTCGCGTAGAGTTCACGTTGCCCGGCCGATTGCTCGAGTAAATCTTCCGCCAACTGCACGCGGCCCGGCTCAAAAAGTGTCAGCGTGGCCGAGCCGCCGAAGGCGAAATAGCCTTTCTCCTCGCCCTTCTCCACCGACCGTGTGGGCACAAACGTATGATGCACACTACCCACATTCGTCGCGCCGATCTCCAGCATCAACACGCGCCCGAGCTGCTCAGTTTCAATCTCCGTAATGAAGCGCTTGTTCTCCCAAAGAATCGCCAACCGATCACGCAAGGC
>DPAW01000310.1:0-6567 GCA_003517285.1 Verrucomicrobiales bacterium | reverse complement strand
AAAATGGAACCGATGATAATCCACCGGACACAACCGCGAAAACACCGCTACGCCATCGGCGAATTGCTCTGCCAAATCGTCGTCCCCCAACAATCGCCCGAGATCAAACCGCTGCCCCTTTACATACACCCCTTCCATAGCCGAAGCCTTGGCAAACCCGAGATGCCGGCCATCGGCCGGGAACACCACCGAATCCGTCGCTGCATCCACCGGTCGTGCTGCGGGCTTGAGCTTGCGATAAAAGAATTCGTTGAACGACGTAAACGCATCCGCCGCTTTCACGTGTTCCTCCTCGGCAATGCCGTACTGCTCAATAAACGGCCCCACCCGTGCCGCACTGCCTGACCGGCTCATGCGCCAACCATACCAGCGCGAAAACCACGCCCGCTTGGCCACCGTGTGCAGGGCAATTTTGCCGAAGGGGTTAAACAGAATAAACCGCAGCCACTGCTCGCCATACACCATCTCGGTTTCCACCTCGCCGGTGTAGCGATTGAAAAATTGAATGCCCGATTCGGCCATCAGCAACTTGTCGGAACACCCGCCACTACTTCAACGCAATGCGGAATGGCGCCTTCTACAAAGCCGAGGCATTCCACCGCGCCCTTCGGCTTGCCCGGCAGGCAGATGACCAGCGCATTGCCCACGGCCGCGGCCAGGTTGCGCGAAAGAATAGCGTTCTTAGTAATCTTCATGGACTCCATCCTCATCACTTCGCCGAAGCCCGGCAACTCGCGATCGGCAATTTCCTTAACTGCCTCGGGCGTCACATCGCGCGGCGCCACGCCCGTACCGCCGGTGGTCAGCACCAAGTGCGCCCCTTTGGCGATCTGCTCGCGAATGGCCCGCTGAATCTGTTCCTTATCATCAGACACCACCGTCTCGGCAATCACCAGCCAGCCGTAGCCGTCAGCCGCCTGGGCCACCAGCGGCCCGCCGAAGTCCTCGTATTGGCCCGCCGCCGCGCGATCGGACACCGTGATAATCCCAACCTGAATGTTCATTGTTTACTTTTCGAAACCAGTTCCACGTTTGTGATGCGCATCTTTTTATCGACCGCCTTGCACATGTCATAAATCGTCAAAGCTGCCAAGTTCACAGCCGTCAAAGCCTCCATCTCCAACCCTGTCCGCGCCGCCACTCGCGCTGTGGCCGTGATCACGATTGCATTGCCCACCTTGGGAAATTCAAACTCCACCTCGCAATGATCCAGCAGCAGCGGATGACACATCGGAATCAAATCCCCCGTGCGTTTCGCCGCCTGAATGCCCGCAATCCGCGCCGTGGCCAGCACGTTGCCCTTGGCAATCTTATCCCCGCGCACCAGCTTTAAGGTCGCCGGCCCCATGCGAATCTCCCCACGCGCCACCGCCGTCCGCCGCTGCACCGGCTTTTCCGAAACGTCCACCATTCGCGCCTCGCCCTTGGCATTAATGTGTGTGAGTTTACTCAATTCGACATCCCTTTCTTCCAATCTGCAATCGCCCTCTCCATTTTGCCCCGCACAGCCTCATTCGGCTGCACATGTTTCGGAATGTAATCAGGCGAGGTCGCCCATAAATCGGTCGTCACCAAAATTTGCCCGTCACAATCGGGCCCGGAGCCGATGCCGATGGTCGGCACGGGCAGTGCTGCTGTCAATTCCGCCGCCACCGCAGGCTCCACCAATTCCAGCACAATCGCAAAGACGCCCGCATCCACCAGCGCATTCGCATCATCACGCAACGCCGTCGCCTCATCGGCCTGCCGGCCCTTTATCTTGTAACCGCCTTCGCGTTTCACCTGCTGCGGCAGCATCCCCAAGTGCCCAAGAAACGGGATCCCATCGCCCACTATCGCGCGCACTTGTTCGCCGATCACCAAGCCCCCTTCGGCTTTCACCGCTTCCGCTCCGGCATCCACCAACCGCCGCGCATTGGCGACAGCACTATCCGGCGTCTCATAACTGCCCGCCGGCAAATCCGCCGCTAACAACGCCTTCGGCTCAGCCCGTGCGGCCGCTCTGGTGTGATGCAGCATATCCTCCATGGTCACCTCAGTTGTATCCGGCAAACCCAGCACGACCATCCCCAATGAATCCCCCACCAACATCAACGGCACGCAGCAACGGTCCACCAACTTAGCCATCGCGTAATCATAAACCGTCAATGCCGCCACCGGCACCTGCCCTTTCATGGCGCGAATGGCTTTAGCCGTGATTTTCCCCGTGGGCTCCGTCATCAGTCCGCCACCTATCCCGCAAAGCCAAACCGGCGACAAGCGGAAATTACCCCAGCCATTCAGAAACCTTCGGCCACACTTTGTTGAAAGCGGTATTCCACGCCATGGCCAACAGGATCAAGAAGCCCACGCCGCCCACGATATTGAGCAAAGGTCCGTTCCGGTGCTCGCCCATGTATTCCTTGCGATTGCAAAGCCACAACAGCACCCCTGCCATCAGTGGTGCTGCAATGACGGTCACGGCCTGCGCCATCACGATCGCCCCAACTGGCGGCGCCCCGGTCTGAATCACATATAACGCGACAAGCATTCCCGTGATCAAGACCGCCGCAGTCATTCGGCGTGTCCAAGGATCATCCGGTTCACTGCCCAAACCCAATCCATCGGCCAAGACAAAGCCGCCGATCATGGAGTTTATGAGAAACGAAGAGTAAGCCGCAGAAAAGAGCCCCAAGCAAAACAATGCCTTACCGGCATCTCCAAACAGCGGCTGCAATTGCTGGGCCACGGCACCTGCATCGGCCAGCTCCTTCCCGCGCAACACCGAAGCGGCCGTGCCCATGATCATCAAGGTGATGGAAGCCATGATCACCGCGCCCACACGGGAATCCACAAGACTCTCGGGCAAATCCTCCTTCGCGACACCCTTTTGGCGCACGAGATAGATTTGGAAATAGGCCGCAGCGATGACAAACGTCGTCCCCACCAACCCAAGAACCGTAATATCAATCTCCCCCACTCCGCTGGGCACAAAGCCTTTGCCCCACTCGCCGATTTTGGGTTTGGCAAAAAACAAATTAGCGGCAAATGCGAGGAGCATCAACCCCACGAACCCCATCATCAACTTCTCCAAAGCCCGATACAGGTTCTTAAAACAAAACAAAAAAGCGATGGCTGCCGCATTAAATACGACAACGATGTATTCAAATTTCACATAAGCATTGAACGCCGTATGAACGCCAAGGTTGTTGCCAAATTGAAATGCCGAAGCGATGAAGAAAATCGAGACTCCGATCAAGATCGCCAGCCAACGCCCTACGCCCTTGGCCAACATATTGCCGGGCGATTCGCTGGCCATCACACCCAATCGCGCGGCCATGGTGGTAAAAGCGAGCATGAAGATTACTGAAGCCACCACCACCCAACTCAGGGCATAGCCGTTGGCAGCCCCCACCTTGGAACTGGTTAAAATACTGCCCGGGCCGATGACCACGCAGGCGGTGATGAGCCCGGGACCGAGGGCCTGATACCAGCGGCGCGGGGCGGGCGGTTGCTCGTCAGCCATGCGTGGAGTGTAGGGGCTGCAGGGAACAGGGAAAGGCTAAAGGCGCGTCAATGTCTCGTCGGCCTCCAAGCGCGCAAGCAATTCGGCAACGGTGACGGATTGCCCGGGCAGGATCGTCTCAGGCGCAATCTCGGCCAGTGGCTCCAGAACAAACCGGCGTTCCTGAAAACGCGGATGCGGAAGTGTGAGTTGCGCCCCTTGGCGTTGCTCATCCCTGAAGGCAATGAGATCAAGATCCAGTGGACGCGGCTCGTTCATGACCACCTTGGGTTGCCGACCGAATTGCACCTCAAGTGCCTGTAATTTTTCCAACAATGATTCGGGAGTTTCCCCGTCCAACGGCGTCAACGCAGCTGTGGCATTGATGAAGTCCGGTGAATCGGGCGGACAATCGACCGGCGTACTGCGCCACAGGGAAGATTGTTGAATGGGCCTCCGTGAGAGCGTTTTCAATTCGTCAAAGGCCGATTGAAGCGTGGCGACTGGATCGCCGAGGTTGGAGCCAAGCGCAATGTAGGCGGGCTTACTCAAGGCCCAGAACGTTTTGCATGTTGTAAAGCCCGGGCGCTTTACCATTGGCCCATTGGGCGGCACGAAGGGCGCCGTTGGCAAAGGTTTCGCGGCTGGCTGCCTTGTGTGTGAGCTCCAGTCGTTCACCGGCACCGGCGTACATGACGGTGTGATCACCCACCACATCGCCTCCTCGCAGGCTGTGCATGCCGATTTCCTCATCGGTGCGCGCTCCGACAATACCTTCGCGGCCGTGACGCAAGGCGTCCTTTTGCTGATTGCGCACCTCGAGCAAAATCTCACCGAGCGTGGCGGCCGTGCCGCTGGGGGCATCCACCTTATGACGATGATGCATCTCGACGACTTCCAAATCAAAATCTGGCCCCAAGATTTCCGCTGCCTTGCGAGTGAGCCAAAAGAGCGTGTTCACGCCAGTGGAATAATTACTCGCCCAAACGATGGGAATCGCGGACTGGTACTTGAGCACCTCTGTCTTTTCTTCATCCGTGTGGCCGGTGGTGCCAATGATCAGCGCCTTGCCGTGCTCCGCGCACAAAACGGCGCAGGCGGTGGTAGCGTTGTGCAAACTGAAATCAATGACGGCATCACAATTGGCAATGTGATCGGCGAGGCTGTCGCCTTCGTCTACGCCTATGACGATATCGAGTCCGTCCATTTTTTTTCCGCAGGCAATGAGCATCTGGCCCATCCGGCCTTTGGAACCATGAATGATGACCTTGGTCATGAGGGTTACTTGATCACGCCGGTGGCCTTGAGCGTGGCGCGGAGTTGGCGGCGGTTGTCGGGGTTCAGCTTCACCAGCGGGAGGCGGTATTCCTCCTTCACGAGGCCTTTCATCGCGAGCGCGGATTTCACCGGCACGGGATTGGTCTCGATAAAGAGATCCTTGAAGAGCGGATAATATTTCTCGTGCAACTTCAACGCGCCCTTGTGGTCGCCCTTGAGATAGCTGCGCACCATTTTGGTGAGCTGCTTGGGCAAAAGATTGCTGGCCACACTGATCACGCCCTGCGCGCCCACGGACATAAACGGCAGCGTCAACGCGTCGTCGCCGCTGAGGATGGAAAAATTCTTAGGCAAGGCCGCGTGCAATTGGCTCACGCGATCCGCATCGCCGCCGGCTTCCTTGATGCAGACGATGTTCGGGCAATCCGCAGCCAAGCGCGCGACGGTATTGATGCCGATCTCCACATTGCACCGACCTGGGATGCTGTAGAGCACGATCGGCAAATTGGTGGAATTCGCAATCTCACTGAAGTGCGCATACAAACCCTCCTGCGACGGCTTGTTGTAATACGGACTCACCTGCAACGAACCATCCGCACCCGCATACTCGGCGGACTTGGTGAGATACACCGCCTCCTCCGTGGAATTGGCACCCGTACCGGCGATTACCTTGCAACGGCCTTTGGCGTAATGCACCACCAGTTCAATGATACGGACGTGCTCCTCGAATTCCACGGTCGGCGATTCGCCGGTGGTGCCTACCGGCACAATACCGTCCACGCCGCCTTTCACCTGCAACTCCACGAGTTTCTTGAGGGCGGTTTCGTCCAGCTTGCCTTTGGAAAAAGGCGTGACCAGTGCGGTATAAACTCCACTAAACATCGGTACGCGCACGCTAACAGGTCAGGCGACGAAGTCCAAGCCGATTCAAATTTCGACTGTGCCGGTGAAGACAAAATCTGCCGGGCCGGTGAGGTGCACCGCCGAAAAAGCATCGCCCTCCCGCTCGAAAGCGACCCCCATGGTGTCGCCGCCGAGTACGTCCACTTTGACCGGGGAAGGCCAATCATTCAGATGTGCCGCGATCATGCCGCTGGCCGAAACGCCCGTGCCGCACGCCAATGTTTCCCCCACCCCGCGCTCGTACGTGCGCACGCGGATGTGGCCCGGCACCAGAATCTGAGCGAAATTGACATTCGTCCCGGCCGGCGCAAAATGATCGTGAAAGCGAATCTCTTCGCCCAAGCTGGAGACCATCGCCGCATCGACCTCGTCCACAAATAACACCGCGTGGGGCACGCCGGTATTAAGCGAGTGCACCGTTTGTTCACTGCTGCTGGTTGGAATGCGCTCGTTCAGCGCCAGCCCTTGCGGATCGGTCAGGTTGATGGTCACCGATTCGCCATTAATCTGCGCGTGAATCACGCCGCACACCGTCTCGAAGCTTAGTGTCTCGCCGCCACCGGTGGTCTCTTGAATGTACCGGGCGAAACAACGCGCGCCATTGCCACACATCTCGGCATCGCTGCCGTCGGCATTGTAAAACTCCCACGCCCAATCCGCGCCGTTCTTGGCATTGCGCAAATAAATCAGGCCATCAGCACCAACCCCGCGCTGGCGGTGACACAACTGCGCGATCTGTTCGCGACTGAGGGAAACCTGATCATCGCGATTATCAACCAGCACGAAATCATTCCCCGCGCCGTTCATTTTGGAAAAGGCTATTTGCACGCACGCAGCCTAGCGTGAAGCGGACGGCAAATCAATCGCGGCCGTAATTCGGCGAGGAGGACCGGAAAAATGTC
>DPAW01000246.1:1576-5850 GCA_003517285.1 Verrucomicrobiales bacterium | reverse complement strand
GGCGTTGCCCAAGAAACGCGTTTATCTCGTTTAACTTCCCAAACCGTTTTACCTGTTTGCTTATCAAAGCATAAAAGGTAGGAAGGGTCCGGATGGTCTAGCAATAACACCAGTCGATCGGGCTGCTGACATAGTGAAGAACCTAGGCCGTGATGCCCGGTTAGAGGTCCGTAGTCCTTAGCCAAATTTCTCTGCCACCGCTTTTTCCCCTTATGGTCCAGAGCAAGCAGATCGCCACTTTCAAAGAATACATAGATGCCCGCAGCATCGGCCACCGGCGTAGGCGCGGCCTGACTTACCATCCGACTGCGCTCAACTGGCTCACTAGATTCAAAGGACTGCCGCCAAATTTCTTTCCCGTCAGATAAAGAACAGGCGGAAACAGTAATTGTCTCACTGTGATCTCCCTTTGTGGATGTAGTGTAAATCTGCTGATTCCAGATGACCGGACTGGACTGACCGTAGCCTGGCAACTCAATCCGCCAAGCAACATTCTTGGAATCCGACCACGTTGTAGGCAACTCTCGTGCCTTAGAATGACTGGTGCCATCCCCGCGAAATCCCGGCCAACTATTGATTGTCTGTAAGGGTTGCGCGCGGAACTCCTCAATCGAATCTAAATGCGTTTCAAAATTGGCGCCGGCAATAAACAATAATCGATCCCTAGTTGCAGGTACCATGCGATGAAAAAACCGCCGAGTCTGGAGGCGAATACCAGCGTCTTCCCACGTAGATCCATCGGCGGACAAACGCCGCACCGTACTGCTATATGCGCTAGCATAAAGCCGATCATTCCACACACATAACGTCATGCCAAATGCCTTCATACGACCTTGCCCGGGAAACAATGGCCCATCAGTCCATTTGCCACTCTCGAGATCCAAAACCCGAATTGTATTTAATGTCCCAGTACCATTGATCCCCCCAGCAACATACAGTTTCCCTCCGAAAACCTCTGTCGCGTGTGCACGCACCACCTGCTCTGTTTCCGGCAACTTCTCCCACTTAATGGGCGAACGGGAAAGATCAGCCACCAACCCGTGACGATACCACTGTTGATCCCTTGCTTTTCCATTCCCCATGTTCCAGCCCCCAGTGACGTAAATCTTTCCGTCGCTGATAGCGACATCATGAGAAGATCTCGGCTCCGGTAGCGGCGTGAACTTCGACCATTTTTTTGTCTTTGGGTTGAAAGCCGCACATTCTGCTATAGAGCGCAGGTTTGAGGGCTCATCTTTTTCGTTGGTGGCTTGCGATCCACCTATCTGATATATGAGCCCTTCGTGGGCCACCATCCCAAACCCTTGGGCTAGAGTATTCAGAGGCAGTTTCTCCCACTTGGCCCCAGCCCTGCCTAAATCCATCCGTAAGAAGTTTTGCGAGTGGTTATCCGTTGAATACTGATGGGTAGCACCGGTGTGTCCGCCATGAACATATAAATAATCGTCAACCACACAGGCACCCAAACTTGCGGTCGCGTCAGGAAAAGCCTGATCCCAAGTTTGTGTCTCTGAAGATTTTTTTGATTCCTCAGCGATGGCTCCCCACACAAGTGTGAGGGCCAAAGCGCCAAGGATTTTTTTGCTAGTCAAACGCATATGCAGCTACAGATTAACGAAACTGATTACTGATTCAACCTTTACTCTGATTGAGGCCCATTCTTCATGGCCTCTAGTTCTTCGGGGGTTGGCGGAGTAGTCTCCCTCTCCACGTCAGCCGTCCGATCTTCTATCGGAGTCCCTTCATCTACTTCCGTTTTCCCACATCCAATAATGTGTAAACTGCATACTGAGAGTAAGATTATTTTTATACAATTTTTCATGTGCTTGTTCTTTTAGGTGGTTCCCCTAGGGGCCCTCAACCGGCAAGCATTCGTGCCAATTTTTGAACCCCTAGGAGAGTTTTTCTGCATACGGAGCGTGTAGCAGAAAACTAATCCGCTCCTTGCATATTGTTCTCTAGAATACTGGCACTGTTATATGTTGGTTTTTGCCGAATACATTACCGCCTGTGGCCTCTTCGTGCTCCTGCAATGCTGCTCCGAAGTCGGTGGAAGTAGATTGCTTTGTACTTCCATCACTCATTACCACCTGCCCTTGGCCATCATCTAGGCCGGCCATTGCAATACCATTTTGGCTATCGGTCACTTCACGCGGCTGGTAGTAGTAAACATGCTTGGCATTTGCATATATATCCTTGGTATTGGGCCCAACGAAGGAGTTGAGAGGGATGTCAGACATTTGCCGACCCCTTGAGATCAAGGGCTGACCAGTGCGAGCTGGATCTAACCATTTACCTCCGGGAACATATTCCGGCGAACGAGTTGAACATGGATCATTGAAGTGAGTCACTCCAGATACGCCCTGCATGTAAGCTAGGCTATCACCCATTACATTTTTTGTTACCATAAGGATGCTTGGTTTCGCCGCATCTGCCCCCATGTGGAAGCCATAACTAGCCGCTTCCCGTGAGACGCTATAGTAACCACTCCTTGCCATCGTACCTCCGATATTCCCCGAAGCCGATGGGAGTTTTCCTTCATTTTCATCGGTTTGATTACCCCTCCTTGTTTTAGGGTCCGATGGTGAGCTAACCTGCTTTGTGGCGATGTCATCACGAAAACCGGGTGCGGTATATAACGCACCATAGAATACGGAATTCATTTTCCCATGGGAAAACATGCCCGGAGCCCCAACTTCCAAATTGTTGACGTCCCAATAAGCATTTGCGTTTTCAGTGGTCATGGTCCAAGGGAAGTTATCGGCGTTGTCGGTAGCGACACCCGTCCATGCTTTACCCATGCCTCCCACATTTGCTGCGCATTTTACTCGATTTGCCTTTTTCTTAGCTTTCGCTAGAGTCGGCAGTAACATACTGGCCAGAATGCCTATGATGGCAATAACAACCAGCAACTCAATTAGGGTAAACCCCTTATTATTTGTTGTTTTCATTATTATTATTTGGTGTTTGGTTTGTTTTTGCTCCGTTTTTTCGTTTAGGTACTCTGCCTTTTTTGCCTCCCAGACAGCTCTGTAAGAGTGCCTGCTGCTTTCATTCCCAGAGGCCGCGTGTGCCTCAAGCCGGATTAAGTCCACTGCAGCGAACTAACAGGCGGGCTGAAATCTATGTTTTTCTAAAAATCTTTTTTCTCAATAAACAACGCTCTTAAACTTTTATTAATTTTTAAATCTAAAATACCCCGGAGACCTTTTACTTTCGGGAGTGCACCAACCTACGGCCAGGCCTCCGGGGTTTTTCTGCAGCGGAGCCGCAGCAGAAATTACTAATTACTGCTTTTTAACAACCCTTGACCGGCTAGGAAACAAACGCACCGGTCGCAGAAGGCCTTATTGAAACTGAGTCTCAATTGCATGTCAACATGTTTTTGAGATTAATTCTCAATAAATAAAAAGGCGGGCAGGGCGCAAAAAACCCACGGTTTAACTGCGGGGTTTCAGTGGTAATTGGTGGTAACTTTAACTAAATAGTTCGGGAATTACCGTGCCGTCGCGCACGATCATCACGGGCCTCCCTGTAGGTGTATGATATTCCCTGGTGTGATCGATGCCCAGGGAATGCATGAAACTCGCGGCCACGTCGTCGGGAGAGATGGCGCGATCCTTGGGGCCTTCACCCTTGGCATCTGAGGCGCCGATCACCTGGCCACCTTGCATACCGCCGCCGGCCATCAGGCAAAACATCGCCCGCGGGTAATGATCGCGGCCCACCCGCTGATTGATCTTGGGGGTGCGGCCAAATTCGCCGGTGACAAACACGGAGGTGCTCTCCAACAAGCCTTTTTCCTCCAACGCCCGGTAGAGGCCACTCAGACCGGCATCGAGCGCGGGCAGGTTGCGATCCTTAAGACGGCTCCAGTTATCCTGGTGGGTGTCCCAACCACCGAGGTTGAGGGTGACAAATCTCACACCGCTTTCCACAAGGCGCGTGGCGAGCAGGCAGCTCTGGGAGAAGGGCTGGTCATCGAACATGCCGGTGATGCCGGCGCTCTCTTTGGTAAGATCGAAGGCCTCGCGCGCCTTGGTGCTACGCATCATCTGGTAGGCCTTGGCGCTGAATTCATCCATGCCCGCGAGGATCTTATCGTTCTGGGCAAAACTGCCAAAGGCCTGATCATACTTAGCCACCATGTTGTTGCGGCGATCCACGTCATCAAGCGTGATGCCGCGCAGGGCGAGGCCACGCACCTGCATGGGCTCGCCGGCCGTCGGCGTGCTACCGGTCTCAAACGGACCGTATTCCACGCCGAGAAAGCC
>DPAW01000246.1:0-1248 GCA_003517285.1 Verrucomicrobiales bacterium | reverse complement strand
TAATTGCCTTGATTCGGCACAGCCACAAACGCGGGCAGTTCCTTGGGGCTCTCCATTTCCTTACTGACCACCGCGCCGTAGCTAGGGTACCGGAGGCTGGGCAGAGGACGGTTGCCGGTCATCAAATACTGAGTACCGAGCCCGTGGGCGGCCAGCGTGTGACTAACCCCTCGCAAGATGGCAAACTTATCAGCCACCTTCGCGAGCTTGGGCAGGTGTTCGCAGAAACGCATGCCAGGCACATTAGTTTTGATCTCCTTGAACTCGCCGCGGTGCGTATCGGGCGCATCCGGCTTGAGATCAAAGGTATCCATGTGAGTGGGGCCGCCGCCCAAGCGCACGAAGATGGCCGCCTTGCCCTTGGCCTTGGGGTTGAGATCGCCTTCCTTGGCCTTGGCTAGGAATTGGGGCAGGCCCATGCCCAGCCCGAATCCGCTCACCGCGCCGACCTTTAGGAAGTCGCGCCGCTGAACGCCGTCGCAGAATGTGTGTGTTGCCATTGTAGTGTGTTGGTTAAAGTTAAATTAATCTCAAGTCTGCCCTAGTGATTAACCATAAATTCCTTAGTGTTGAGTAGGGCCAGCAGGAGTTCCTGCACGCCGGCCACGACGTTCGGGGCTTTACTCAAATCCGTGCGGGCCATTTCCATTTCCTTATGGGTGGGGTACCGGCTCACGGTGCGCAGGAAGGTCTCGGTGATGAGCGCTTCGGTACCTTCGGGCAACTCCCGCATGGCGCCGGGTTGCGGTCGCAGCTCGGCCATTTTCTCGGTGTACTCGCGCAGAGCGTTGTCGATCTTCATCTTCTGCTTTTTATAGACCTGAATCCTGGCCTCGTACTCCTTCAGCGCGCCGGGTTCACCGTCGACCGGCTTCTTCGGCAGGGTGGCCTGCAATTGCGCGAGACGTTTGCGGGCGGTCTTAATGTTCTTCTGATAGCGAGTGATCTGACGGTGGTTATCGTCAGCGGATAGAATCTCGTGTTCCCGGCGCAGCTCATCAAGCCAACCGCCGCGAGCGGAAAGCTGCGTGAGCATCTCGGGATCATTCCGGGTGTAAAGGGTCTGCAGCAAGGTCGGATCGACAGTGCGCTCGCAGTCGCAATTATTCTCGCGCTGCGGTTTGCCGAAGATGCCGAGCATGTAGTTGGCGGAGCGGCCGCGGTAATTGCCCACGCTGCTGTTGCCGATCATGCGAGTGTCCATATTATTGGCAAATTCCTCCACGCGCTCGCTGGAGCCGGTGGCCA
>DPAW01000230.1:3259-4740 GCA_003517285.1 Verrucomicrobiales bacterium | reverse complement strand
ACCGGTGCGGGCGGCACGGGCACGGCGGCCGGCGGCGGGGTGACCGGAGCCGGAGTCACGGGTGCGGGTGGCACCGGTGCGGGCGGCACGGGAGTGGTCGGCGGGACTGGGGTGGGAAAGGGTTCGGGTTGGCCTTGGGCCACGAGTAGGGTGGTCGCGGCCAAGCTCAACGCGGGGATGATGAGTCGGGTGGATTTCATTGTGTCCTCTGCAGTGTTCGTATTTCTGTTTTTGTCAGTGTTCGCCATTTACCGGTTGGCAATTCGCCGAGCTTGACGGTGCCAATCTGTACCCGGACCAGCCGGGTAACTTTCAAATCTTGTGTCTCAAACATGCGACGAATTTCGCGGTTCTTTCCTTCGGTCAGCTCCAAATCCACCAGACTTCGGGTGCCGTTGGCGCTGATCAATGTGGCTTCGGTGGCTCGTAACGTTTCGCCGCGGTGCACCACACCCTCGGTGAAAAGCTTGAGGGTTCGGTGAGTTACCTTCCCTTCCACTTCCACGCGATAAACCTTGGGGAGCTCGTACCGCGGATGGGTGATCCGCAGTGCAAATTCGCCGTCGTTTGTGGCAAAGATCAATCCTTCACTGTCGCGGTCCAGTCGCCCCACAGGTTTCAGGTCCCAGTCCGCCGGCAGCAAGTCGCCCAGTAGGGCACGTTTGCGCTCGTCTTTCCGGGTACACAAAACACCACGAGGCTTGTGTACCGCCACGTAATGATGACGAAGGGGTTGAATATGGCGGCCGTCCACGGTCACCACGTCGGCTTTTGGGTTGATTTGAACCCCTTGCCGAGTGATGCGTTGGCCGTTTACCTCCACGCGGCCTTCCCGGATGATCGTTTCGCTGGCTCGCCGCGAAGCGATTCCGGCCTGAGCCAAGAATTTTTGCAGGCGCACCATCAACTTTCCTCCGGATACAGAACACATGCTCGGTATCCAACCGGGAAAACAGAAGACGCCATCCGGGCGAAGGCCCGGGACATCGAAGTTGAAAAATCAGAAGAACCTATTCAGCGGGCTTGGTCTTCCGTAAACCGGAGACGCGCTCGCCGTCCTTCCATTGACCCCGCTTCCGAAGCAGCGCGACTCGTTCCCAACGTTTCAAAACGTTGCGCTTCGCACCCACGGATCCGGCGGTCTTTAAACTACGATGTCGTGACATAAATCTGTTTCCTCGTCACCTCGCCATGACAAGTCTGGAGGCCGATAGGGGCACACCTTTCCTTGGCACGGGCGAGGCCAACTATTAGTTGATGGCTCGCGCCAGCGGCAAAAGTTAGTTACTAACACTGCTAACACCTGTTAACAACCGTTTTTTCGGATTTTTTTGTTAGCTCAATTCGCCGCCGCCCAGCATTGCTTTGAGGCCCTGTTTTCGGTAGCGTGCCACCCCTGTTGTCATGGAAACACTCCTGATTGCCCTGCTGGCCGGAATTGGCTTCATCGTCGCCTACCACACCTACGGCCGTTGGTTGGG
>DPAW01000230.1:0-2940 GCA_003517285.1 Verrucomicrobiales bacterium | reverse complement strand
AGCAAAATCTTCCGACTATCTGCGGATGCAGTCTGCCCCAGTAAACGGTTAGAGGACGGCATCGATTATGTGCCCACACGCAAATCCGTGGTCTTCGGGCACCATTTTACCTCTATTGCCGGCACTGGCCCAATCGTCGGCCCAGCTATCGCGATCATGTGGGGTTGGGTGCCCGCGCTGCTTTGGGTGGTGTTCGGTTCCATCTTCATTGGCGCGGTACATGACTTCGGTGCTTTGGTCGTCAGCCTCCGCAACAACGGCCAAACCGTCGGTGACATCGCTGGCCGCTTGCTGAACAAACGCGTGCGGTTGTTGTTTCTGTTTACCTTGTTCATGGCGCTGACCGTGGTGCTTGCCATCTTTGGTTTGGTGATCGCCGCTGTGTTCAAACAATACCCGGCGGCGATCTTCCCGTGCGTGGTGCAAATTCCCATCGCGGTAATCATTGGCGTGATGCTGCATCGTAAGGGGGGCGAATTGCTCCTGCCATCGCTTTTAGCGCTGGGCGTGATGTACATCACGGTGATCTTCGGGGACCGAGGATTTCTGGGTGACTTCAATGCCGCGCTCGCCGACTGGCCCATTTGGATGTGGGTCATCGTGTTACTTGGTTATTCCTACGTGGCGTCTGTATTGCCGGTGTGGACCCTGTTGCAGCCGCGCGATTACATCAACTCGCTGCAGCTCATTTCCGCGTTGGTTTTGATTGTGCTCGGATTGTTTGTGGCCGCCATGTTTCCCGGCGAAGGTCAAGAGCTGGCGATGGTGGCGCCCGCGTGGGATTTGAATCCCGAGAATGCACCGGTTATTTTTCCGTTTCTCTTTATCACCATCGCCTGCGGCGCGTGCAGCGGATTTCATTGTCTCGTCTCCAGCGGCACGAGCAGTAAACAGCTAAAAGATGAACCTGATGCCCGCTTTGTGGGCTACGGCAGCATGCTCACTGAAGGGTTTCTGGCCACCTTGGTGATTGTAGCCTGTGGCGCCGGCCTGGGCTTGGGGCTGATGAAAGACGGAGTCATGCTCACAGGCGATGCGGCCTGGGCCGCGCAGTACGGCGATTGGTTGGCGGCCAAAGCGTTGGGCGCCAAGGTGGAGGCTTTTGTGCAAGGCTCGGCAAATTTCTTGCAAGCGTTGGGTATTGCCGCTCCGGTTGCGATTGCCTTGATGGGCGTGCTCGTGGCTTCCTTTGCTGGCACTACACTTGATACAGCCTGCCGTTTGCAACGCTACGTGGTGCAGGAATTGGCCGCTACTCTGGGCGGTAAGGTGGGCATTGAAGGCGCGCAACCGGCCGCGCCGTTTGCCTTGTTGCAGAACAAACATGGAGCGACGATTTTCGCAGTGGTGCTCGCCACCGCCATGGCGTCCATTCCTCAGGGCGGCGCGGAGTGGAGTTTGGCCAATGCCGGCAAAGGCGGGTTGACGTTATGGCCGCTCTTTGGCGCGACAAACCAGTTGCTTGCTGGGTTGTCGTTTATGGTTATTGCATTTTATCTGTGGCGGCGCGGACGGGCGGTTTGGTTTATTGTCATCCCCATGTTGTTCATGTTGGTGATGCCCATGTGGGCGATGCTGCATCAACTCTTCGTGGCACCGGGCTGGCTCAAGGCGGGCCAGGAAAATTATCTGCTCGGCGGTATTGGGCTTGCCACGATCGCGTTGGAGATCTGGATGATCATTGAGGCGGCGCGATTGTTTCCGAAAGCCAAAGGGGTGTTGGAGGAGAGTTTGGAGACACCGGATTTGCGGCCCGAGACCGAGGGATGACCGACGCCAATCTGCAATCCATCGCGGTGTTCGGGGGATCCTTTGATCCGGTGCACAACGGGCATGTGATGATTGCCCGATCGGCATTGGCGGAACTGGAGTTGGACCGGCTCATCGTGATGCCCGCGGCGCAGTCGCCGTTCAAGCCGGATCAGACATTGGCACCGGCGGCCGCGCGAATGGAAATGTTGCGCGCGGCATTTTCCGGCGAACCGGAAATCGAAATCAGCTCTTGGGAATTGGACCGAGGTGGGGTCTCTTATTCTATTGAAACCCTGCGCGCTCTGGCGGCAGAGCATCCGGAAGCGCAGTTATTTTACCTCATTGGCGCAGATCATGTGACGACGTTGCCTCAATGGCGGGAGGCGGACGCGCTTGCGGCGGCGGCTACCTTTGTGGTAGTGCCTCGGCCAGGCGCGCCGGAAGAGGTTTTTCCCCAGCCGTTCAGCGGGCGTTATTTACAGGGCAAACCAATGGCGATTTCGGCGAGCGAAATTCGGAAACGACTGCGGGCCGGGCGGTCCGTGGCAAATTTTGTGCCGCCACCGGTTGCGCAATTGCTCAACTCAATGCAGATTTACTCGGATAACTGATGCAGGGACTGGAATTGGCAGAGGCATGCCGTTTGTATGCCGAAGAGAAAAAGGCGGAGGATGTGATCATCCTCGACGTTCGTGAAGTGTCCACTATCACGGATTATTTTGTGATCGCCACCGGCACCAGCGAGCCGCATGTGCGAGCGATCTGGACGGAGGTGGCGGACAGCATCAAGCAACAGCACGGGGTAGCCGTGGGCAAGCCGGAAGGGGTGCGGAATAATAAATGGGTGGTGCTGGATTATTTTGACGTGATCGTGCATGTGATGATCAAGGACATCCGTGATGAGTACGATCTCGAGGGGCTGTGGAATGACGCCCCGCAAGTGACCGCGGAACCGGTGACTTAGTTTTCCTTCTGATTCAACTTCGTGGCCAGACGCCACGTGAGAATGAACTGGGCGAGCAGCCCAAGCAACACCAGCAGATTGCCGGCCTGCGACAGGCCGTGCAGCGGCCCGAATTGTTTCGCGGCGGTCTGTTGTACTTCAGGCGTGACGTTTAGCCCAAAGTAATCGGCGTACTTCGCATGATGCATGGCGTCGAGCTTGGGCATGATCCAAACCATGCTGAC
>DPAW01000278.1:6621-7328 GCA_003517285.1 Verrucomicrobiales bacterium | reverse complement strand
CCAAAGCCCACCCAGGCGATCATTCGCCAATCAATGGGCTCGATGCCCATATACCCCACGCCGATCAGCCAGCCGCACAAGCAGTTGCTCCAGATGGTGGGCAAATTACTCACTCTGCCGAGTATCAATAATGCGCGCCCCAAGCTCATGCCAGATCGTGCGCCCGTAGCTGTTCCAGAGTCCATTCGTATTCACCCACCAACTGATCCACCACCTCGCGGTTCTTCATTTCTGCCGGAAGCACCTCCCACGTGTACGTCTCCATCTCCAAATGTGTGCACAGCGCGGGATCCTTTTTCAGTTCCCGCAACACACCATCAATGTGCCCTCGCGTACTGGCAAACCAATCGCCATCCGGACTATGCAAAGGAATATGAAAATGAATCCGCCATTCCTCCGCCGGATTATACGTGGCCAAGGCAACATCCAAATCCCGATGCCGATTCAAGCTGCCGTCCGGCAAACGCTCGACCACCTGATGCAGATACACATCCTCCTCAAACGGCTTCAGTCTGGCACGTGTGGCTTCATCCGGCCGAACGATCAAGGCCGCACTCAAATGCAGTTTGCTAATCCGAATTCCCGCCTCGCGCAACGCCCCCAGAGCCGATTCGGGTTCCTCGTATTCCACAGCCAAATGGCAGGTATCATAATTCACGCCCAAATGTTCAGTAAGCTTGGGATCATTGGGATGCTCCTCGCGCAGA
>DPAW01000278.1:0-6220 GCA_003517285.1 Verrucomicrobiales bacterium | reverse complement strand
TCACTCAAGGCGGCAATGTGCTCGGCGCATTTCCAGATATTTTCCCGGATCACCCGTTCCTGGCTTTCGTCCGTGATAAACTCCTTAAACGATCCCGGCAACGTGCTCACGCTGCCCTCCACTCCCTCCGGCACCAGCGCCGCTATCAGATCAAACAACCGGTTGGTGTACGCCAACCGATCCGGCGAAGTCCAATCCGGCACATACACCTGCTCTTTCACGCGCGAACCATGGAAATTGCCGAAGGGAAAACCGTTGATGGTGAAGACATAACAATTCTCGTCTGCCAGCCATTGTTGGAACGCCCCCAATACCGCCGGCTCACTCAATTCGCGGGCCGCCACCTCACTCAACCGCAGTCCGATTGCGTACGCGCGCCCGCTCCCCACCCGATCGCGCACAGCCAATACATCGGTTTTCAACGAATCAAACGTCTGCGCCCAATCCTCGCCACGATGGATATTCGTGCAGTAGGCCAAATGCAGTCCGTGCTTCAGTTCCATGGCGCGGAATTAAACACGCGCCGCACCGTGCGCGGCAATGAAGAAACGCTCACTTGAGATTGTGCACAATAATGCACTGCCGCATCACCCGACCAGCCCGACGTACCTCCGCCAGTGTCAGACCCGAATTATTGCGCATATAAACCGCATTCAGCATTGGCAATTGTTCCAACGGCGAAAGATCGTTGACCCGGTTTTTCTCAAGATCCACCTGCTGCAAGGCCGCCAACATTGCCAGCGGTCGAATATCCGTCAGCCCTTTGCCTTTTAAGTCCAGATACGTCAACCCTTCCACCATCCGATCGGTCAAAGGCGCCGTAGGACGTTTGCCGGTATCATACTCCAGCTTGTCGCGAATCGCCTGCTCAATCAGTTGATGATCCCGATTGTCCCCGAAAAACATCTGCTGAATCAGCTGAGCTGCAGGCTCCGGTTTTATTTGAGCGAGAACAGGCGCGAGCTCGGCCTCCTTCCCTGCTTGCTGGGATTCAACATTTGCCGGTAACGGCGATGTCTTGGGAGCGATGATTTTCTTAGGCTGAATGGCAACCGAACCGGTATCCTTGTCAATGCGCACACCCAAGGTCCAGAGTAGTGCAACTTGCAGGCAGAGAGCCAATGTAATCAAAACGAATTGGTACCTCATGGGAGTTCCTCAACGACCGTTACGATCTAATTAAACGTACCACGCATGCGTATAATCGCAATGGACAGGCAGAGAAAAATCCGCCGAGGCGGAATTTTGTAAAAAATGGCAGTCTCCTAAAGCTGGAAACGATCGTTCTGGCTTAGAAAAGACTTGGGGTTCTCGAAGATGATCTTCTCAATCAACGACTCGTCATGGCCGCGCCGGCGCATTTCACAAGCGGTTCGCGGCACGGCGAGCGGAACGCTAGGACCCCAGTCGCAGGCGGCATCCCACCAGAGCCGTTCGCTGCCGAATCGCTCGACCATATCAATCGCACGTGCCGGCGAACATTTACTTTCCGGATACAACGTCATTCCGCCCCAATGCCCAGCGTCCAGCACCATGCCAATGGTGTGCTCCTCCACGTGATCAATCATCACGCGCTCGGGATTAATGCGGCTATCGTACTTGAGAACGTCAAGGATTAGGCGGGTTCCCTTATGCTTGTCTTCCAGATGTGGCGTATGAACGAGAATTAATTGGTCATGTGCCGCCGCCAGATCCACATGCTGTTGGAGCACCTTTATTTCGTTACGGCTGTTTTTATTCAGGCCAATCTCACCAATGCCGAGCACGTTGGGGCATTCCATGAATTCAGGAATCACCGATAACACATCCGCCGCCAGAGCCATGTCCTCCGACTCCTTGGGGTTGATACAGAGCCAAGTGAAATGCTTGATGCCATAATTGGCTGCGCGTCGCGGCTCGACCTCGGTGAGTTGTCGAAAATAATCACGAAAACCATCTGCACTACCACGGTCGAAGCCCGCCCAAAAAGCCGGCTCACACAACGCCACACAACCGGCCGTAGCCATGTCCGCGTAGTCGTCAGTCGTACGACTGACCATATGTGCGTGGGGTTCGATGAAGCGCATACCAAAAGCTATAGCCTACTCGCTCTCACCGGGCCAAGCTCCACATGCTCCCTTTCCGGGAGCAACTGGGATAGGTTCTTCGGTCGGGTCGCTAAAGGCCATTAGCACATCCCGTGCACGGTCCTTGCCCTTATCATCCAACCTCTTCATCGCATCGTGAAAGGCCTCCAGCCGAAAGTCCGCGTCGCCTTCCGCGCGTTCCACGCGATCTAGAAAGGCGGCGATATCAATCAGCTTATGCCGCGCATCCATGAAATATTGATCCAAAACTTTTTGACGTGTCATAGCCATAACGCATAGTTCGCCCGCGGGCGATTTAGGGTTCGCGGAAAACCTATGTGAATAACCTGTGAATTGCAAGCCAGCAACACCTTGACCCTCACCTATTTTTGCCCTAGAAAAACTGCAGGAGGAAGGGGTTCCAATAGATGCCAACTTACGAATATGAATGTGCCAAATGCGGTATGGTTTTTGAGCATTTTCAGTCCATCAAAGCACCGAAATTGACCCACTGCACTAAGAAGGGTTGCCGCGGCAAAGTCACACGCCTCCTCGGCACCGGCGGAGGCATTATCTTTAAGGGCGGCGGCTTTTACGAAACCGATTACCGCAGTGATAACTACAAGAGCGGCGAAAAGAAAGCCAGCGAGGCCGCCAAGAAAGCTTCCGAAAAAAAATCGGACAGTAAAAAGTCTGATTCCAAAAAGAAAAGCAGCGCGAAAAGTAAGCCCAAAAAATCATGACCCACTCCTTCGCCAGCCGAGCCCTACGATGCCTCACGGTATTGGTTCTACTGGGCACTGCGGAATGGATGCATGCCCAACGCTTGAGCCCCGGGCAAACGCTTACCAGCCGTTCACGGCAGTTCGTGGTGAGTTCGCTGGTCGATGCCCCGTTTGCACCTGCGGCAAACAAAGTCAAAGCCGTTCCGGATCGGGTTCGGTTGCACCCTTCGGGCTTGGCGCAGTTTGCAGAATCCATCCGGGATCAATGGGTGAAACGCTTTGGAATCGCTTCTCGCTGGCAGAGCCAAATTCATTTGCAGATCATCCCGGGCAAGCTGGGTGATACGGCCCGCTTTGGCCGCATTCCCAATGCCACTGGCTCGTGGGATTACCGAGCCTCCGTACCTCATCTCATGCCCGGCCGGGAATTAACCGAGCTCATCATCGATCTACTGCTAACTGAGTTTGCCGGGCGCTATTCATCAACAGATCCCGTATTACCCCCATGGATTACCCCTGGAACCACCGAGCTGATTCTGCAATCGAAAGGCCCCATCCTCTTTACACCATTCGCCCCGCAAGCTGTTGGTGGATTGAATTTTATCCATCCTCTGGATCCTCTCCACGCCAGCCGCGAGCTCATCCAGAAATACAAACCCATTTCCTACCTGAATCTAACCCTGCCACCAGCCCATCTCTCCAAAGGCGTCCAGGATCCGGTGTACCGTTCCCACGCTCATTTGCTCGTGCACAAATTGCTGGGGCTACCCAGAGGCTCAGAGCGTATGCAGTTTTTCCTGCGCGAGATTCCCAAGCACAAGAACAACGCTCGCGCGTTTGGCGTCGCGTTCGGGCATGAGAGCATGCTGAAAATCGAGCAATGGTGGGCCATGGCACAAATCCAGTTTCGCAGTCGTGATGCCTTTCACCGCTGGCAACCAGAAGCCATCCTTGCTCACCTGAGTGATTGCCTTCAAATCGAAACCGAGCTTCCACCGGATTCACCCCAAGCCAAACCCAAGACCCAATGGGTCCCGCTACAAGCCTACCTTCGCACTGACCCTGCCCCTAAAGAACGGGCCTTGAAATTGACGCCCGTCCTCCAGCGACTTGCCTTCCTGCAGGTCAACTCCACCCCCGAAACCGCCCGGCTTATTCAGGATTACCGTGAAACACTTGGGGCCTATCTTGGACTACGCTCCACCAATATCCATCGCGCTATCCGCACCAAACCCACCGCACAAGCTACCCTGCGTGAGCGCGCGATCACCAAACTCAACCTGCTTGACACCATCCTCGCCGATATGAGTCCGCCCCCCCCGGAAACTCACTCCAAATTTGCCACGCCCTAAGGTCGGTTGACAGTCCTCCACGCCTTTCTTACCTTACCCACGATGTCGTCCGCCTATTCCGACTCGGATCTCCATCTGAATGAATTGCTGAAACTGAAGGAATTTCATCCCTCAGGGCTTGGAACGTGGGCGGACGTAGACGAAGCGGATTGGGAGCGCTGGCGGTGGCAGCTAAAGAATCGGGTGAGCTCGCTGGAGGGGCTTCAGAGTCGGATTCCGGATTTGACGCCTCAGGAGATTGAAGGGGCACGTCTGGCGGACACCAAGTTGGCGATGGCCATCACGCCGCATTTTTTCAATCTCATCGACGCCAACGATCCCGATTGCCCAATTCGCCGGCAAATGCTGCCGAGCGTGCAGGAAACCGAAACCGCCCCGTGGGAAATGGGCGATCCCTGCGGGGAGGACAGCCATTCGCCGGTGCCCGGATTGGTGCACCGATATCCCGACCGCGTGCTTTTTCTGGTGACGGACCGTTGCGCGGCCTACTGCCGCTACTGTACTCGTTCACGGTTGGTGAGCAATGCGTTGGGTTACGATTTCCGGCCGAACTTCAAGGAGCAGATCGACTACATCCGCCGCACGCCGGCCGTGCGCGATGTGTTACTCTCCGGCGGTGATGCCCTGTTGCTCAGCGATTCCAAGTTGCGCCAATTGCTCACCGAGTTGCGCTCCATTCCGCATGTGGAATTCGTCCGCATCGGCAGCCGGATTCCGATTTTTCTTCCGCAACGCATCACCCCCGAGCTGTGCTCTATGCTCAGGGAATTTCATCCACTCTTCATTAGCGTGCACGCCAATCATCCGCGCGAACTCACCACCGAAGTGCGTGATGGCCTCGCGCGCCTGGCCGATGCCGGCATTCCAATGGGCAACCAGTCGGTACTGCTCAAGGGAGTGAACGATGACCCCATTGTCATGAAAGCGCTCGTTCAAAAGCTGTTAATGTGTCGCGTGAGACCGTTGTATATTTATCAGTGCGATCTCATCAACGGTAGTGCGCATTTGCGCACCAGCGTGCGGCGCGGGCTGGAGATCATGGAGCAATTGCGCGGCCATACCACGGGCTACGCCGTGCCTCAATATGTTATCGACGCCCCAGGCGGTGGTGGCAAGGTGCCCATTGCGCCCAACTACGTCCTGAGCCACAATGCAGACCGCGTCGTCATCCGGAATTTCGAGGGCAAAGTTTTCGAATACCCCGAAGCCCCCGACGGCACCCCGCTGCACCCGCGTCCCGCCTCGATCGAGCAACCGGAGCTGGTCTAACTATGCCCCGCGAATCGCAGGCCGCAAAAAAGGAACGTCTCGGCCAAATTATATCCGACCTACAGCAAACCTATCCCGATGCTCACTGCGAACTGAACTATCACAATCCGCTGGAGCTAATGGTCGCCACGATCCTTTCCGCACAATGCACTGATAAACAGGTAAACATCGTCACGCAGGATTTGTTCAAAAAATATCGCCAAGCCGCCGACTACACCACTGTACCGCTGGAAGAATTGCAAAACGACATCCGCCGTATCGGGCTTTTTCGTAACAAAGCCAAGAGCATCCAAAATGCCTGCCGGGCACTCGTCGAAAACCACAATGGTAAGGTCCCCCAAACCATGCCCGAGCTTGTAGCTCTCGCAGGCGTAGGGCGAAAGACCGCCAATGTCATCCTTGGCAACGCATTCGACATCAACGAGGGTGTCGTGGTGGACACGCATGTAAAGCGCTTGTGCGACCGCCTACGCATCACCTCTGCCAAGACGCCTGAAAAGATTGAGAAAGATTTGATAAAGCTAGTCCCTCGTGAACATTGGACACTTTTCAGCCACTGGATTATTTGGCATGGCCGCCGCAGATGCGACGCACGCAAACCCGATTGTCCTGCCTGCGAAATACAACAGCTTTGTCCGACATCACCGTGATGGATTGGCTGTTACTCATAAGTGGCCCCAGTGACCCTGCCTACAATATGGCCCTTGATGAGGCGCTATTGGAAAACGCCTCAACCCTTGGCCAACCTGTTCTGCGTTTTTATGATTGGACCGAGCCCTGCGCCACTTTTGGCTATTCGCAAAAAATT
>DPAW01000169.1:2549-2957 GCA_003517285.1 Verrucomicrobiales bacterium | reverse complement strand
GTGATGTGCCATGGGCAGACGTTGCAGGATGGCGGGGTGGATTTGCGCACGAAATCCTCAATGCTGGCAAGCAAGGCCATTGTTCCAGGTAAGCCGGAGGACAGCCCGATGATTCAGCGCATCCTTTCTCGCGCCTGTCCGCCGGATAAAAATATTAGCATGGCGGGCATTGAGCGAATGGGCGACCGCGAGCTGCAGACGTTGCGGGATTGGATTGCGGCCGGCGCGCCGGAAGTGGAGCAGGTATTGAAACCGCAACAGGTGGATCCGGAAGCCCGAGAGCATTGGGCATTTCAACCGCCCAAACGCGGAGAAACGCCGCGGGTGAAGGCGGTCGATCGCGTGGTTAACCCGGTGGATGCTTTTCTGCTAGCAAAGTTGGAAGCCAAGGGCCTGTCGTATTCTGTA
>DPAW01000169.1:809-2120 GCA_003517285.1 Verrucomicrobiales bacterium | reverse complement strand
GTGGTGGATCGTCTGCTGGCATCGCCGGCTTATGGCGTTCGCTGGGGGCGGCATTGGCTGGACATGGCCGGCTATTCGGATTCCGAGGGCAAACGCAATGCGGATATGATACGCGATCACGCATGGCGGTATCGCGATTATGTGATCAACGCGTTTAATTCGGACAAGCCCTACGACCAGTTTTTGATCGAGCAAATTGCTGGTGACGAATTGGTGGACTACACCGATGCCGAGGCGGTGGATGAAACGGTGATTGAGAAGCTGGTGGCGACCGGCTTCCTGCGCATGGCGCCGGACGGCACGAGCGCCAATCCGGTGAACCGAGTGGAGGATCGCTTGCAGGTGATTGATGATGAACTACAGATTCTCGCCGGTGGGGTGATGGGCCTCACGCTCAAGTGCGCCAAGTGTCACGATCATAAATACGATCCCATCAGCCAACGCGATTACTATTCCTTCGCCGCCATCTTCAAGGCGGCTTATGACGAATATAACTGGCTCACACCGCAGGCTTTTCGCAATCAATGGGCTGGCAGCAGCCGGCGACACCTAGCCGTGGCGTTGCCGGCCGAGCGCAAGGCCGTGGAGGATCATAATACCAAGATTGATGCGGAACTGAAACCGATGGAGGAACAGTTTAAAACGATCAAGGGCAAGGAACGTGGGGAACTGAAAAAGAAAATCGATGCGCTTAAGGCGAAGAAAAAATCGATCCCGCTGATCCGTGCTCTGTGGGATCGCGGCGAATCTTCGCCAACGTATGTCAGCCTAAGGGGTAATCCGGGTAGTCCTGGGCCGTTGGTGAAAGCCGCCTTGCCCGCGGTATTTTCGGAAAAGCCTTTTAAGCCAGCCGCGGTTGTGGGGGGCAATAAGACTGGTAACCGCCTGGCGTTGGCGCAGTGGATTGCTAGTCCGGAACATCCGCTCACCGCGCGCGTGTGGGTGAACCGGGTATGGAAGCACCACTTCGGCCGCGGCATCGTCAGTAGCCTTGATAATTTCGGTAAGATCGGTGCGCCCCCCACACATCCGGCTTTGCTGGATTGGCTGGCACGGGAAATGGTGGAAAACCGGTGGAGTACCAAGCATCTGCACCGGCTCATTTGCACCAGTGCGGCGTATCGGCAGTCATCACTGAAAACAGAAACGGCCGCGCAATTGGATCCCGAGAATTATTTACTTTCCCGTATGCCTATGCGGCGGCTCGATGCGGAGGAATTGCACGATGGTCTGATCGCCATTACCGGCCGACTGAATCCTCGGCAGGGCGGCAAGCCCGACAAGGTGCAGGTGCGTGAGGGCGGTTATGTG
>DPAW01000169.1:0-510 GCA_003517285.1 Verrucomicrobiales bacterium | reverse complement strand
GAGGGCGGTTATGTGACCGGCGAACCGGGCGAAGGCGGATGGCGGCGCAGCGTGTACATCCAACAACGGCGGAAACACATGATGACGCTGCTGGAGACCTTTGACCTGCCGGCGATGAATCCTAACTGCGTCACCCGCATCAATTCAACCGTGGTGCAACAGCCACTGTTCCTGTTGCATGATAAAGTGGTGCACAATCTCACCCGCAAGCTGGCGACCGATTTGCAAAAGGAAGCGCAAGGCATCGAGCCGGTCGTGAAACTGGCGTTTGAACGCATTGTGAACCGGCCTCCGACGGTGGCGGAGCTCAAGCAAACCGTGGCGGCCATGAAGGGGCTGGAGGCCGAATATACCAAAGCCGGCAAGGACGGTCAGCGCAACAAAGCGCTCGCCGAAGTGTGCCACGCGCTGTTTAATAGTGCGGCGTTTTTGTACATCGATTAAGATGAATCCGAACACCATCAACCGGCGACAGTTTTTTGATAGCGTGCAGAATGGCCTGTACGGCGC
>DPAW01000129.1:5282-7272 GCA_003517285.1 Verrucomicrobiales bacterium | reverse complement strand
TGTGGCTCGGCGACGGGATTGTTGGCGACGACACCGATGGGCATGTGGATGATCTCACGCGCTTTGTGGATGCCCAGACTGTCGTCACCGCCGTGGAGCCCGACCCGCAGGATCCCAATCACGTCTCGCTGCAGGCGAACCTCGAGCGCCTGCAAGCCATGCGCACCGAAGACGGCACCCCGTTGCGCGTGATTGAGCTGCCCATGCCTGAACCGGTGTGGCATCAGGGCGAACGTATGCCGGCCAGTTACGCGAATTTCTACATCGGCAACCGCACGGTGTTGATGCCAGCCTACGGACAGCCGCGCGATGCCGCCGCACAGATCATCCTGCAACAATGTTTCCCGAACCGCCGCGTGCTGGCTCTGGATTCCTCCGATCTCATCTGGGGCCTGGGCTCGTTTCATTGCCTTACCGTGCAGGAACCGCTGGATTCACTATAATTCCGGCCGCTTTTTGGAATCGTTTTCCCTTGCCCTGGAGGAGCTTGCTTCGGTTCAATTCATCCCATGAGTACGGTGGACCAATTCGCCAGCGTCTTCAACGCCGCCTCCCAAACGGCGTTTCAACATCAACCGCCCGCGCTGGAAAACGCCCTTGTGGTGACGGATCTGGAGCCGGACGCCGCTGAGAAGTATGCCGGGAGCGTCCGAACATTTTTCGGGGCCGTCACCGGCAAATGGGAAACCGTGCACAGCGGAGAGTTTGCCACGGTCAAGGAACTGCTCAACCTCGTGGAATCCCGCAAGCCGGGCTTGATCGTGACCTACCGGCACCTGCACAGCGAGGCATGGCGCTGGCCGTACAGTTTGGGCGAGCATTTGGATGTGTTGATTCAGGAAAGCACCCCTCCCGTAGCCATCCTCCCGCACCCCGATCGCGAAGGCGTGCCGGAACGCGTATTGAAGAACACGGACAGCGTCATGGTCATCAACAGTCATTTGGTCGGCGAAGATGCCCTTGTGAATCACGCCGCCGTCCTGACCGCCATTGGCGGTACCCTGCATCTCACGCACGTGGAGGATGACGCCGTGTTCGAACGGTATCTCGATGTGATCAGCAAGATCCCGGAGATTGATACCGATGTCGCCCGGGAAACCATCCAGGAACAGCTTCTACGCGAACCCTCGGCCTACATTGATTCCTGCGAAACCGCCCTGCGCGAGGCCGGTGTGGACCTCAGGGTGGTTAAGCACGTCACGCACGGCCATCGTCTGGAGGAATACCGAAATGCCATTAAGGATCATCAGGTTGACCTGGTGGTCTTACAGGGCCACGACGAGGATCAACTCGCCATGAATGCCACGGCATATTCAGTCGCCGTGGAGCTGCGCACCACTCCCCTGTTGATTGTCTAAGGAGATATCATGAGCGAAGCCGCTGAATCTGCACCCGCAAAGAAGAAACTCCATAACCCCCTGCACGTCACCATTATGGTCGTGCTGGTTACTGGACTGTGTGCCTTCCTCCTGCATAACGGCACGGATCAAAAATATGTGTTCGGCATCCTGCTCGCCGTCACCCTCGGCATGCTGGCTCTGGAGAAAATTAATAAAGCCATCCTCGTGCTGCTCGGCGCCGGCATCGCCCTGTTATTGGCCACTTGGCAAGGGATCATTAAGGGGGGGGAAATGCATGATGGGCATTACATGCCTACCTATATTCAGATGGTTGATTGGGGCACCATCGGCATCATCATTGGGTCCACCATTTTCGTGGAACTCATCTCGCGCAGCGGCCTGTTCGCGTGGATCAGCGTCAAAATTCTCAAAGTCTCCAAGGGCGATCCGTTTAAACTGTTGATATGCTTCTCCGGCCTCACAGTTGTGTTCAGCGCGTTTCTAAACAACGTCACTGCCATGATCATTGTGGGCTCGCTCACCATTGTAGCCTGCAAAAAACTCAAACTCTCCGCCATGCCATTCCTGTTGGCAGAGGGCATCTACACCAACATCGGCGGCCTATTGACGCTCATCTCGTCCATCCCGAA
>DPAW01000129.1:4466-4897 GCA_003517285.1 Verrucomicrobiales bacterium | reverse complement strand
ATCCTCGCCTTTGTGGTGACGCTTTATCTGGTGCGCTGGCTGTTCAAAATCAAACCGCTTACCGATGAAGCCTCCAAGGCCGAGGCTAAGAGCATGGTTGATGCCTTCGATGAATGGGAGACGGTCAAGGATCGTAAATTCTTTTATCTCTCCGCCATGGTGCTGGGCGCCATCATCCTCGGCTTCGCCCTGCACTCCTCCATCCCTGTGCTCAAGGATATGGGACTCGAGGTAATCGCCATCCTCGGCGCCACGGTGATGTTGGTGATTTATCCCACCGATGTGGAAGGCGTGCTCAACGAAGTCGAATGGACGCTGGTTCTGTTTTTCGTCGGTCTCTTCGCCCTGTTGGGCGTCATGGGGAAAGCCGACGTCCTGTCCATGATCGGCGAATGGCTTAAATCCCCACTCAGTTCCGGCTCCTATTCCGG
>DPAW01000129.1:0-4143 GCA_003517285.1 Verrucomicrobiales bacterium | reverse complement strand
CCCATGGCCATGATGTGGAGTAGCGCGTTCTTCAGCGGCCTCACCGACAACATCCCACTGGCCGCGGTGTTGGCCAAGGTGCTCAGCGGTTTTCAGTCCCAGATTGGCGATCTTGCATGGTTCGCCGAATACGGTCATCTCCTTTGGTGGGGCCTCATCTTCGGAGCCGGGTTAGGTGGCAATTTTACGCCGATCGGCAGTGCATCCACCGTGGTGGCAATCGGGATTCTAAAGAAAGAAGGCCATAACATCACCTTCATGCAATACGTGAAAATCGGGGCCATCGTGGTACTGGTCCAGCTCACGCTGGCCACGGCCTATCTCTTTGGTGCCGAGAAAATTGGGCTCATCCAGAAGCTCGATCCCAAAGCCGCGGCTGCCGCCGGGCATGTGACCGATGACAATGGCACCCATGGGCATGGTTCGGATGGCCATTGACCCAATCGGCGTTTCCTGCTACAAGTTACTCCTAACATGTTGAATTTGCCCGTACAAACCCTTGGCGTCACGGTAGTGCCTGTAGTACTTGCCGGCGCCGCCGGGTCGTGTCGAGGCTAGATGACTTTCGACAAGGACCCGCGGCTGGAAACGGTCGTGGGTCTTTTTCTTTCGCCCAAACCGACCGCTCCCCCAGCCGCCCAACCCATAAAACCATGAGCAAACCCACCCGCAAGAGCAGCAAGAGCAAAGCCAAGACCGCCACCCGTCGCAAACTCGGCCGCCCCATGAAAGGTTGCGAGATTCTAGTGGCCGCGCTGGAGCGCGAGAATGTGGATACCATTTTTGCCTACCCCGGCGGTGCCAGCATGGAACTGCACCAGGCCCTAACGCAGTCCGAGCAAATCCGCACCATTCTACCCCGGCACGAACAGGGCGGTTCATTTGCTGCCGAAGGCTACGCACGCGCCACCGGCAAAGCCGGCGTGTGCATGGCCACCAGCGGCCCCGGCGCCACCAACCTCGTAACCGGCATTGCTGATGCATGGATGGACAGCACACCACTCGTCGCACTCACCGGCCAAGTCCCGCAGGCGATGATCGGCAAGGGTGCATTTCAGGAAACCGATTTCTACGGCATGACGCTCGGGGTCGTGAAACACAGCTATCTCATCACCGACATCCGCGATATCCCGCGCGTGGTGAAGGAAGCTTTTCACATTGCTCAAACCGGCCGTCCCGGCCCGGTGGTCATTGATTTTCCGAAAAACATTCAACAACAAACCGCCCAACCGGTGTGGCCCACCAAAATTGATCTGCCCGGCTACCGTCCTGACCCGAAAGCGGACGATCTGGAGCTTAACGAAATCATCGGCCTAATCGAGAAAGCCGAGCGCCCAGTGCTCTATGTCGGCGGCGGAATCATCACCGGCGAAGCCTCTAAGGAACTGCGGGCCTTTTCCGAAGCCACCAAAATCCCTGTCACCACCACCATCATGGGTGTGGGCGCGTTCCCGGAGGATCACAAACTCTCCCTGCGATGGCTCGGCATGCACGGTGCCGCCTACGCCAACTGGGCCGTGAGCGGCGAACTCCGTAAAGACGCCAAGGGCAATACCCGAAAAATCGCCGATGGCGCCGATCTCCTCCTCGCTTTTGGCGTGCGATTTGATGACCGCGTCACCGGCAAGGTGGAGAAATTCTGTGAAACCGGCACCATTGTGCATGTGGATCTCGATCGCTCGGAGCACAACAAAAACAGGCACGTGCAGCTGCCCATTCACAGCGATGTGAAATACGCCCTCGGCAAATTGGTCAAAATGGTCAAGGCCCGCCCGATCAAGGCCCGCTACACCAAATGGCACAAGCAGATCGCCGAATGGAAACAACGCGCCCCACTCGGCTACAAAGTCACCGACGAGGTGATGAATTCCATGCACATGAAGGATCACCTCAAGGGCAAAGAAGACCAAGTGATCCTGCCGCAACACGCCATTGCCACCCTGTTCAAGGAAAGCAAAGGCGACGCCCTCATCACCACCGGCGTGGGCCAGCACCAGATGTGGGCCGGCCAACATTACGTGTACAAACACCCGCGCCAACTCATCACCAGTGCCGGCCTCGGCGCCATGGGCTTCGGCTACCCGGCCGCCCTCGGCGTGAAGGTCGCCCACCCAAACAAGGAAGTGATCGACATCGATGGTGACGGCTCCTTCCTGATGAACATTCAGGAACTCGCCACCGCCAAGATTGAGAAGATCAACGCCAAGGCGTTGGTGTTAAACAACCAGCACCTCGGCATGGTAGTGCAATGGGAGGATCGCTTCTACAAAGGCAACCGCGGCCACACCTACCTGGGCGACCCGGATAACACCAAGGCCATTTACCCTGATTACCCCGCCATGTGTGCCGGCTTCGGCGTGAAATGCGAGCGGGTGATGTACAAAAAAGATCTCCCCGCCGCCATGCGCCGCATGCTCGCGGCCAAGGAACCCTACGTACTGGAAGTCATTACCCCCTACACCGAACACGTGCTCCCCTTCATCCCCGCTGGCCATACGGTGGCGGATATGATTTACTAGCGCGCGATGAGGTCGCTCCTGTGGATTCTGTTTATCGGCTTGATGCAAGCCGACGCCAACCCGCTGTTGCTGAATCAATTAGCCGAAGGCAAACTACCCGCCAACCTGAAGGTCATTAAGGTCGGCCCCGGTGCCCTCGGAAAAGTGCGTGTCACCACGGAAAACGTCCCCCATCCCACCACTGGTGTTACCGAAAAACAACGCGTCCTAGAGATCACCGGCGGCGATGCCGCCGCCGGCCACTACACACTGGTGCTCCTGGACCAACCGTCTTACAGCAGCCTTTCCATCGCCACGCGCTTCCGCATCGTGGGCGGCGAAGGCGTCCGAGCCGCAGGCGTCATCTTCAGAATGCAGCCCAACCAAAAAGACTATTACCTACTCGCCGTGAAACCCGAGACCAAGGAGGCTTTCTGGACGGTGTTTCAGGACGGAATTCCGGTGAAAGGATTCAAGTACGACGAGGACCAATTCGTTTCCCCTGAGGACGGCTGGCAATCCATCAAACTACAGGCTGAAGAAAACACCTCCCGCTGGACCCTGAACCATCGCCGAGATTTCATTACCTACAACCCGGAAACCACTCCTGATTACCGCCGCGGCATGGTTGGTTTTTGGGTGCGCAGCGATTCACGCGTACAATTCGCCGCCCCCGTCATTCGCACCCTAAAGGAGGAAAGGCAGCATCAACTCGTCGCCCTTCTCAAACAAATCGCCCGCGAAAACAACCGCGTACTTTCCCTAAAACTCTCCGCACGGCCAGCCGCCCAAAAACCCCCTGTGGTGATTGCCAGCCTCGAGCCCAAGGATATTGGCCAGCCAGCCCATGAAGTCGTGACCAAGGTTTTGGAAACGGAGGAAAATTTCTACGGACAAAAAGGCGGGATTAGCACGGTCACCGTACCGGTGAAGGATCGGAACAACATCATCATTGGCGCCGCCCGAATGCGCCTGAGCAGCCGCGTGGCATCCACTCAGCGCAAGGATCTTGCATACGGCAACAGTATTGCCAAACAAATCTTGGCAGCTGCCCCGGAAGGCGCCTTATTTGATAAACGACGCGAGAAGAAGTCCCCTTAAGGATCCGACCGCCCCAATTCCTTGGCCGGCAATCCGCGTGGTCGTTTCAGGGGCGCGGGAAAATCCCAACCACTCGGAACACGCTGTCCGCCATTCACCACAAAACGCCCGCGGACATCGCGCCCCAATGCCGGTGCCCCCTTGAAGGGATCAGTCATATACATCTGGCGGCGCAGCAATTCCCCCCGTGTATTCAGCGTGCAGTACAAAAAATGCCGCACATGGCATTGAAAAAACACATGGACCACCCCGGCGGCATCCACTTGAAATCCAAATTCTCCACGCGCACGGTGGATCAATGTGCCCAAGGGTAAAACATTGAACACCTTGAAGCTCGGCGAATTGTTATCCGACGTACGCAGGTACATGAAATGCCGGCCAGCCACAGTGGCTTTTTGCAGAGTGTAGCGGCGCACTTCTGGGGTGGCTCCGCTCAGGGCCGTCGATACGCCTCGCTCAATCGAAACCAAATGCTGCCCGCGCATCACCTGCAGTTTTGATTCCCGACTGGGAATCTCGGCCCCATCCCAATTTGGAACGCGAA
>DPAW01000348.1 GCA_003517285.1 Verrucomicrobiales bacterium | reverse complement strand
ACGTTCAGCGAATCGATGTTGTAGCCGCGGCCACTAAACATCCCCGCCACTCGTGTGAGCACGCCAAAGGTGTTTTCCACCAAAACTGAAATCGTATGTCGCATGATTCCGGATTTCCGGGCCGCGCAACCTAGCAATGCCCCAAGAGGGGGTCAATGTTATTCACAGGAAAAACCGGGGCAAAACATTAAAAAAACGGATTGTGCGCCCGCTCCTCACCCACGGTTGTCAATGGTCCATGCCCCGGGCAAATCAGCGTGTCTTCCGGCAGAGCCAGAATTTCCGTCCGCACCTTTTCCTGAGCCAAAGCCGGTGTCTCAAAATCTTTCCCCATGGAGCCCGCAAAAACAGCATCGCCCACCACCGCCACTGCCGGTGCAGCATTGGCCCACCCCTCAACCACATACGTTACCCCATCAGCTGCATGACCTGGTGTCAGGCGCGGTGTTATTTTCAAAGTCCCGACTTCAATCACACCCCCTTCCTGCACACGGCTCTTCCCCGGAGCGCCCTCATTATTTGTGTGCAGCCGAATGTCGGGCCACCGTTTGCGCACATCCCCCATCGCCGCCACATGATCTCCGTGCATGTGAGTGATCATGAGATGTTCGACCTTCAAATCCTCTTTCTCAACCAACGCAAAAATATCATCCGCATACCAGCCCGTGTCGAACACAGTGGCCTTACGAGTCACCGGATCCCACGCCACAAAGCTGTTCACCTCAAATCCTTCAGCCGTCGTGACCAACCGCAACTCTGTCCATCTGGATAAATCAACCTCGGCCGGCCCCCAGCCATCAGCCACCTTCACAGCTTTCCCGGCATCCAATCCCACCAATTCAGCCAAGGCCGCCACTTTGACCTCCCGATCAATCAGCCCTTCAGTTTCCCAAACCTGCAATTCCTCTACCGCAAGACCGGCTACCTCGGCACATCGAGCCAAGTCCGTCTTAGTTTGCAAACGCGCCTTGCGACAGATGTCGCCGATATGATCCTCCAGCGGCATGTGCAAACCCTAGTGCGCGCAACAGAAGATTGCCAGCCTCATCCCGCGCGCTATCATCCGCCTGTGCCCCATTTTCTTTTCATCATTGCGTTTGGCGTCGTGAGTCTTCGTCTTGTTGCCGCTGATGCCGAAAAGGAATTTGCCCAAATCCTTCAGGCCGACAACGCCGCCATCACCCAAATCACTTCCTGGATTCACAACAACCTCGACCGAATCCAAGAAAATGAAACCGAACGCGATGCCTTGGCGCTACGCATCCGCGACAGACTAGCGCCGATTCGCCAGCAGTACATAGATTTCCTGAAGCGCCACCCGCAACACGCCCGAGCGCGCGTTGCCTACGGCAGTTTCCTCACGCACATCGACCACCGTCAGGGGGCCATTGATCAATGGAAACAAGCTCTCAAAACCGACCCCAAGAATGCCGCCGCCCTCAATAACCTCGCCATTCATCTCGGCACCATTGCCCTGCAAACCCGACAGACCCGAGGCATTCAGGAAGCCTTCCGCGCACTCGACAAAGCCATCCAGCTCAATCCCAAAGAACCGCTTTACCGACATAACTTCGCCACGCTCCTTTGCTCCTTCCGGCAACCCGCCGCGCGGTATTACAAAATTAAGCCACAGCAAATCACCCAGAAAGCCATTGGCGAATATGACGCAGCAATCAAACTGTCTCCCAAAAAATTCGAGTACGCCGCCGATCGGGCGGAAGCATTTTTAGATCTCATCCCCTTCCCCCACGCCGAAGCCATACGCGCTTGGCAGGCGACACTGGCCATTGCAGAAACTCCTGATGAACGAGACTGGGCCTACCTGCAAACCGCCATCGCCCATTTCAAAGGCGAACAATGGAAACACGTTACTAGCACTCTGAAACGAATGACCGGCGAACATCATCAGGCCCTCGCCGGCCAACTCCGGCGCGCCACCGAGGCGAAACTCGATGAGCCTATGCCTTAAGGCCGGCCAACAGTTTTTCGTGCAACCCGCCAAAGCCCCCGTTGCTCAGCACACAAATAATATCACCCGGCTTCGCTGCTGCCGTCACATGGGCCGCAATGGAATGAGCATCCGGCAAGTAAGCGGATTCTGTTCCGTTTGCCTGCAAGGCCTCCATGAGAGCACCGGGATCCAAGCGATCATCCTCGGGCAATTGATCCAAGCGAGCCACCTCGGCCACCACCACCGCATCCGCCTCAGACAAGGCCTCCACTAAATAATCCTGAAACACAGCCCGGCGCGTAGTGTTGCTCCGCGGCTCGAAAATCGCCCAAACGCGTCGCCCCGGAAACCGCACACGCACAGCCCTCAACGTCTCGGCGATGGCGGTGGGATGGTGCGCAAAATCGTCAATTACCATGACACCACTCACTTCTCCCCGGACTTCCATGCGGCGCTTAATTCCTTGAAACGTCTCAAAGGCCGATTGGATTTGCGCCGCACTCAATCCGCAATTGCGCGCCACGGCAATCACCGCCAATGCATTCCGCACATTAAGCTCACCGGCCATCGGCAAGGTGAAAACCGCCCCACCAACCTCGAAGCACGCACCCTTTTCGGAAAATTTCAAAGCCTCGCCACGAACCTCGTTGCCCGCCCCTAAGCCGAACCGTTGCACGGGGCAATGATCGATCTCCAACAGCTCTGCCACGTTTAGGTCATCCCCATTGGCCACCAACAAGCCGTTGCCCGGAATAAGATTCACCATGCGTCGAAAGCTGGTTTGGATTTGTGCAAGGTCATCGAAAATATCGGCGTGATCGAATTCGAGATTATTGATCACCGCCACCTCCGGCAGGTAATGGACAAACTTGCTCCGCTTATCAAAAAACGCTGTGTCGTATTCGTCGCCTTCAATGATGAACCACTCGCTATCCGTGAAGCGCGCGCCCTGTGAAAAGTTATTGGGAATGCCGCCAATCAGATAACTTGGATTCAGGCCATTGTGTTCAAACACCCACGTCAACAGCGAGGTGGTGGTCGTCTTGCCGTGCGTGCCGGCCAACACAATCGAGCGTTTACCTCGGATAAACGCCTCTTTCAACAACTCCGGCAAGGCACAATACCTGAGCTTGCGCTCCAACACTGCCTCCGCCTCGGGATTACCGCGACTGATGGCGTTGCCGACCACCACGAGGTCCGGTGCATCAGCGAGATTTTCCTCACGATACCCCTCGCGCACTTCGATGCCTCGACTCTTGAGAAACGTGGACATCGGTGGGTACACGTTATGATCCGAACCCGTCACACGCACGCCGCGTTCCTTCAGGGCCGCAGCCACCGAAGCCATCGCCGTGCCGCAAACGCCGATGAAGTGAACGGATTGAAATTGCGGCAACATCAGCCGTTCAG
>DPAW01000248.1:4104-5802 GCA_003517285.1 Verrucomicrobiales bacterium | reverse complement strand
GACCGTCGGCTCGCACGAATACCTCCGCATGCAGGCTCTCTCAAGGATTTATCTGGATAACATCGAGAACATCCAAAGCTCGTGGGTGACACAGGGCCGCGAAATCGGTCAGATCGCCCTGCGCCACGGCGCCAATGATCTGGGCAGCATTATGATTGAGGAAAACGTGGTGTCCAAGGCTGGCACCGTGTACTGCATGGACGTCGCGGACATGCAACGCCTGATCACCGATCTCGGCTACGAACCCCGCCAGCGCGACAACTGGTACAACCTCGTCGACGCCCCCGCCGCAGCAGCTTAGTTAGTTCAGCGAAGGATCCACAGGCTTGGCGGTGGTATCCTCGTGCTCATCCGAATCCATGGAATCGGATACCGGCACAATCCGAGTTTCATCCTCATCCGGACCGGCATCCAGTTCCGTTCCCTTATCCGGCAAAGGTACCGGCTCGAGACTGAACACGCCCCCCAACACCGCTTCCTTGGCCTTCCACATCATGGTCATGGTGGTGGCAATAATCAGCGTCGCCAGCCACAATACCGAACCCTGCAAGGCTCCCTCCAATCCCGCGGCGCTGCCAAAGAATTCCGCTAATCCCGGCGCTTTTTGGTAAAATAATCCAAACAGTTCTTGGCTCAACCGCACACACCACATGGCGGCGAGCAATGGGAAAAACAGAATGAAGTTTAAAGTCACGAAGAGCTTGATATCCGCCCGCAGAATGGGATCGGGCAACATCGCTCCCAACCGCGTGAGCACATGATTTAGGTTCAGCAGAAACATAATGCCGGCCGCGCAAAAGATGATTGTCGAATAAATGATATGTTTCTGCCCGGCCGTGAAGGCGGTGACCGGTAGTTCCGGCAAAGTCTGGATCCAATGCAGAAACGGCGCCAACCCCACCATCACCAGCGCCAGGATCTCGGTGATTTCCACAGCACTTTGCCAGACACCTTCCTGAGGCTGAAAATGTTTGAGCCGCGAAGCGCCCAGCCACATCAGGCTCATGGAGAGAAGCAATGGCATGATGCCCCAGGATTCCCAGGCCGGCGCCAGCATTTCCTGCACGCACACCAACAGTGCAAACGGCAGCGACCAGAACAGCAGTTCCAACCCACGCACCAGTTGGCGCAGAGAAGGCATCAGGTCGGGGTGCAAGGGAGGCGGCTCGGCCATGCGCCATTAGAACGACAGATAGGTGTAATCGTCCAGCCCGCGTTCATAATCAAGCAACATCTGCATGCCCACCGAGGGCTGCACGCGGTCCGCCTGAATGGCCGCATCAATCTGGCGTTTCATCTGGCGCGTCAATTCCCGGCGATCATACTGCATGGTGGTCAGGCAGTCGCAGATCGAATGCCCCTGCAGTGTTTCCTCGATGTAATAGCCATCGGGTTCATCGGAATCGAGAAACACATGCATCTCGTTCACGCGCCCAAACAGGTTGTGCAAAACGCCTATCACATCCTGATACGCGCCCACCAAAAAAATGCCGAGATAATAGGGCTCAGCCTTGCGGCCGGCCGGCTTTAGCGCATGCAATGGCAGTGTGTCGCGTGTGCCTTCCAGGTCAATAAACTGCCGCACGGCCCCGTCCGAATCGCAGGTGATATCCGCCAGCGTCGCCTCACGGGTGGGCCGTTCGTTCAGTCGTTGCAGCGGCATAATCGGAAATAACTGCCCAATCGCCCAGTGATCCA
>DPAW01000248.1:3603-3776 GCA_003517285.1 Verrucomicrobiales bacterium | reverse complement strand
GCTTTGGAACACCGAAAAATTACAGACATACTGGTCACTCATTTGATCCTCCAGCGTCGCAATCTCCTCCGGCACATGCCCTTCGGATTGGCGAAAATGCGTCAGCACGCGGTCACAAATCTCCCAATACAACGTCTCCACCTTGGCCTTCACCTCCAGCTCCAGCACGCCAA
>DPAW01000248.1:1891-3212 GCA_003517285.1 Verrucomicrobiales bacterium | reverse complement strand
AAGGTTGCGGCGGATCTTCAACAGCGTCTGCACCAGCGGATGTTCGTCCTCGCCGTACTTTAAGCGCGTCCGCTGCGCCTTGCTGTTTGCGCCAAATACCTGCACCACCAGCACACTGTGATGCGCCGCAATTGCGCGACCGCTTTCGCTCACGATATTCGGATGCGGCACCGCTTCCGCGTGGCACACTTCCCCGATGGTTTGCACCAGATCATCCGTGTACTCCCGCTGAGAATAATTGGCCGAGCTTTCAAACGCCGCACGGCTCCCGTCATAATCCACCGCCAAACCGCCACCGACATCCAGATACTCCACCGGAAACCCTTCCTTGCGTACCTTGGCATAAAACCGCGCGGCCTCCTGAACCGCCTTGCGCACGGTGAGAATATCCGGTACCTGCGACCCGATGTGAGAATGCAGCAGACGCAAGGAACCCTCCCAACCCTCCGCCCGCAGACGCTCCAGTGCGGCCATCAATTGCGCGGTGTTCAGGCCAAACTTCGCATCCTCTCCACCACTGTCCGCCCACTTGCCGGTGCTGCGGCTCAGCAACCGCAGGCGAATGCCCAGCTGCGGTTGCACCCCTTCGCGCTTGGCCACCCGAAGGATCTGGTCCAGCTCCTCGAGTTTCTCGATCACCAAAATCACTTGTTTACCCAGCCGCGTGCCGGTAAGCGCCGTGCGAATAAAATCGGCGTCCTTGTAGCCATTGCAAATCAACAGGGCATTGGACAGATCCTGCAACGCCAGCGCGGCAAATAACTCCGCCTTGCTGCCCACTTCCAGGCCAAACTCATTATCCGCCCCGGCATCCATCACTTCCTCCACCACCTCGCGCAGTTCGTTCACCTTGATGGGAAACACCCCGCGATACCGGCCCTCGTACCCATTGCGGGCAATCGCCTCATCGAACGCCGTGCACAAACTCTTTACGCAATGGCGAAGAATATCCTGAAACCGAATCAGCAACGGCCCATCCAGATCGCGTTTCTGCGCCGCGGCAATGACGGCAGACAACTCCACCGCCGTATCATCCCCCGGCAACGGTTTGGCCACCACGCGGCCGGCCGTGTTGATGTCATAATACCCCGCGCCCCAGCGGTCGATGTGGTACATCTCGCGCGCCTGACCAACACTCCAGTCATTTGCCGGCGGGTTCATGAGAGCGCGTATCATAGAAACCCGCCCGCAAAATTGGCAAGACGGTCATTGCCAAAAGACTGTGTCATGGGTTTCCTATCTGCATGCCGAAGGCATTGCTCCAGGATATCGTGCGGCACTGCGATCGCACCTTGAAGATTGATGAAATCGCCGATTACGA
>DPAW01000248.1:0-1517 GCA_003517285.1 Verrucomicrobiales bacterium | reverse complement strand
CCGCCGCCGTGGATGCCTCCCTTGCCACCGTGCGCAAGGCCATCGAGGCCAAGGCCGACTTGTTGGTCGTCCATCACGGCCTGTTTTGGAGCCCGCAACAACCATGGACCGGCAAGAAGCGCGACCTCATCGGCGAACTCGTGCAGCACAACCTTGCCGTCTACAGCGCCCACCTGCCCTTGGATCTGCACCCGCGCCTCGGCAACAACGCCGGCCTGCTCAGGGCCCTTAAGTTTACGAAGCCCAAACCCTTCCTCGAAGAACGCGGCCAATTCATCGGTCTGCGCACCTCCACCCGACTGTGCCGCGACATTCTGGGCAGCCGATTAAAAACCGTGCTAGGCGCACCACCCGTCAAGATCAAGGGCGGCCCGAGCGTCTGCCGGAAAATTGGGATCGTCACCGGCGGCGCCGGCGGTAGCCTGGCCAAGGCCGCTGCCGAGGGCGTGGACACTTTTATTACCGGCGAAGGCGCGCACTGGACCGCCGCGTTGGCTGAGGAACTGGGGATCAACGTTTTTTACGGCGGCCACTACGCGACCGAGACGTTTGGCGTGAAGGCGCTTTCGGCTCATCTGGCGAAGAAGTATCGCCTGCCGTGGACGTTTCTGGATCATCCGACGGGCCTGTAGAATCCTCGATCAGTACTTTCCGGCGCGACCCCCAAATCAACAAGCCCACCACCAACGCGCCCAAGCCGAACCCGGCCAGGCTCACGCGAATACTGCCTTCGCTGGGTGCAAACAGGAACTCCACAGTGTGCGCACCCGCCGGCAAATGAACACCGCGCATCAGGTAATTGGCCCGCAACAACTCCGCCGGTTGCCCATCGACTGTCACGCGCCAGGCCGGATGATGTTTGTCGTTTAACAACAACACAGTCGAGGTGTCCGCCCGGGTTTTCAGCACAATGCGTTTGGGATCATACGATTCATACTGAGCCGGCACCACCGTGGCATTCCCGTCCTGGCTTTCCGGCGCCGGAATTCTTTCCGAGATCAACACCTCCCGATGCGGATCCCAGGTCTTCTGCGGCAAGGTCGCCAACACCTCCCCATCCTCCACCCCACTGCGCCATTGGGCGTACAAACCGGCGCGGGGCAACGCTCGTTTGAAATCGATCAACGCCAACGGCCCGTTGGTGAAGGCGGTCGCCTGCACATCCTCCACCGTCCGCACTTCCTGCCCCTGCTTCTTTGGCCCTAAGCCAAAATGCAGGCGTTCATCGAACACACCTTCCTGACCGTAAAAGGAATCCAAATGCACCGCCCCACCACGTCTCAAGCCGAGCAAGTAACGGGAGCTGGTCAATTCACACAACCGCAGGGCATCAGCCGCCAGCGCCTCACGATAAGCGCGATTGTCCGCCGCCACGCGTGGTTCCTGAATGATATCCGCCGATTGAATCTGATAATAAGGAAAATGATGCTGCGCCCACAACACGGTGTACACGCTGTTGAACAACTGCACTTGTTGCAACTGCTGCATCAAGTTTTGCATCTGCAGTTGAATCTGCA
>DPAW01000288.1 GCA_003517285.1 Verrucomicrobiales bacterium | reverse complement strand
GAACGCAAAGCCCTCCTGCAACTCCGAATGGGAAACTCAGAGGAGGCCATCAAGCTGGCCGCCAGCGCGGTGAAATCGGCCCCCGAACAGGCCCGGCCTCTGGCCGCGCAGGCATACATTTTGCATGAAGCCAAAAAACCCGCAGAAGCCAAAACCGCCTTTGACCATCTGCGCCGCATTGCTCCGGGGCTGGATCTGAGCGTGACTTGGTTCGCCCGCCTTGCGCCCTTGGCTAAATCCCTCAAGCTCCCGGCCGATTGGCGGCAGGTGCAGGTCGAGGTTCAGGACATGGGCCAACGGCCGAAGCTGGATACATTGGGCCCCTTTCGCTGGGAACCGTCCGCGGCCCCGGCCTTTTCGTTGACCGACCGCAATGGCAAACCTTTCGCGCTCGATCAATATCGCGGCCGGTCAGTGGTGCTGATTTTTTATCTCGGCAAAGGCTGCCCCCATTGCATGGAGCAGTTGAATGCCTTTGATCCTATGGCGACCGAGTTTGAGAAAAAGGGCATCACCCTATTGGCAGTTAGCACGGATACCGCGCAGGGATTGCGCGACACGTTCATCGGCTATGACGCCAAGGACCGGCATTTTAATTTCCCGCTGTTGAGCGATCCCTCGCTGGAGACCTTCCGCAAATACCGGGCATACGATGATTTTGAGCAAACGCCGCTGCACGGCACCTTTCTGATCGACCCGGCCGGGCGCGTGCGCTGGCAGGAAATCAGTTACGAACCCTTCATGGCACCCAAGTTTCTGCTGGAAGAATCCACGCGCCTGTTGGCCCAAGAACAAACACCATGAACCGAAGATTATGGTACTCGAGCACGGAAAAAGTGATTGTGGTAAACAAAAAGTAACTTTTTACTCCCTTTCAAGTCGGCTCTTCGGGAGCCGTTTTTTTATGGGCTCAACTCCTTTACGAAAACATTGGCGAACTCCGCACCAGGCAGCAATTCCAAGGACTTCGGTTTCAATGGACTGATTTCAACCCCCACCTCCTCCTGTACCGCTTTTCCATTGATTTCCACAGTGGTGCTGCCCTGCTCGCGAGTGACCTTGATGCGGTTCCACTTGCCCACCTGATGATCCGGTTCTCCCAATTCCTCCACGTTGGGCAGGTTAAACGGCAGAGCCTTCTCTTTGCTGCGCCAGTCGGCAAAAAAACTGTAGCTGGCAAATTTCTCCCGGCACACCAACGCCGCTTCCGCTTTGGCACCGCTCAAGCGCCAATCATTCGATTGCCAGCCTTTTCCCTGCCAACCACTCAGATCTACACCGGTGTAAAGACTCCGAAATCCGTCAAAAGCGTGCGCGGTTTCTTCGGCTTTCGCGCCAGTGGACGGTAGTTCTTTGAGCTTCATGTTCCGGAACTGCACAGGTGAGCCCTCGGATTCCAGGCAAATGTACCCCTTGCGCGGCCACGACGCCTTACCCTGCGTCACCACCTTGCCGTTGACCGCGAGACTGATGTCGCCGTTATTGCACACCACACGGTAATGATTCCATTCCGGCGATGGCTTGCTACGGTTCTCCGTTGGAAATGCTCGCGAGCCGCCACGGCCGTTGATGGGCATCATGCGTGCGCCGTGAATCGGAAAAATATCGCCGTGTGTCGTGTAACGGCGCGTATTACCATAGGCATTCTCCAGCACCTGTACCTCCACGCCGCGATGAAACGGCTGCCCCTTCGCCGGATAAGCATCAGCCCAAACAAAGATACCCGCATTCCCACGAGGCTTAAGATGCCGCCATTCCAGCTCGACGATGAAGTTTTCGTACATTCGCGTTGTCCGCAATTCCCCGATCGGTTTGCCGGTGCAATGAATCATACCATCCTTTACCGTCCAGGTTTTTGGCCCGCAATTCACATTGTGCCAACCCTCCAGATTCTTACCGTTAAACAGCGGCTTGAACCCGACTTCAGCGGCTGGTGAATGAGGAATTAGAAACGTAACGAGTAGAAGCCATGCCAAACGTTTCATGTGACTATTCTCCGACAGTGACTCCCCGCAGGCAAGCTTGAGTTAACGTTCGTTGGATTTAATAAAGCGGTAGGTGCCGCCGTTTTCTCTCGCGATGGCCTTCAGGGAATCATCCACGTCCTGCTCGTTCTCTGCAAACCCGATGGTATTGACGCGAACCGCGCCATCCGGGTTCAACTGCTGGATGACCTTATACACCGGCGGCAGGCCAACCACCTGCGTACGTTTCCCACGCTTCACGCGTTTGAACGGCGAAAATTTCCCATCAGACAATAGCCAGATCGTTGAAGGCTTCAACTTGCTAAAGGCGTCGGCCAGCGCGTCGCGCGGATTAGTGAAGCCTTTAGGCAACATACGGCCAGTCCAGTTTTGGGTGTATTCCACATTCGACGGAGTGGCCTCCAATAAACGGCCTTCCTTCATCCCCACCGTGTCATCACTGAAGAAGAAAATATAAAAACGCTTATTCGGCTCGAGCTTCTCCAAGGTTCGGATCAAGGCCTCCTTGGCGGCGATCAGGCGGCGGTCGTCCTTCATGCTCTTGGACTTGTCGATGATGAATACATAATCATCCCCCTTACCCTCCGCCGTGGCCTCAAACCCGCGCGTCCGGAACACCTCCAGCGGAGTCTGATTTTCCTGAGGTTCTGCCGTCTCCGGTTGGGTTTCGGTTATTAAAGGATTGGTGGCCGTTGGGGTCGGCAGCTGCGGGCGTACCGGCGGTTGTTCCACACGCTCGGGCGAAGGCGGCGGCGTGATTTGCACCAACGGTTGGGTAGACAAAGTCGGTGGCACATCGCGCACCGAAGGCACTCGCGGTTCCACACTGCGATTGGTAGAGGGCGCCAAACGGCTGCTCGCATGCCAGGGTCGACTGGAGGATGCCATTTGAATCGGCCGCGCAGTTATAGCTGGTTCTTCCGGACGTTCTGCATAAGCCCGCGGCCGCGACCGCAGTCCGCGCATTCCCACCGGCCGCGACATCATAGCCGATGAATCGGCCTGCGCCATAACCTGGCTGGAAAGATTGGGAGTCGTGCTGCCCAGACTTGTGCGGGAAGGCGTTGTGGATGCAGCCGGTGAAGGCGGCGTGTAGGAAGCCGTGCCCGTCACCCTGTTCCGAACCGATGGCGAGGATGCCCGCAAAGCCGTGTAGGTCGGCCGGCTGGGTCCGGACATGCCCGTGCCCGTCACCATCGTCCGTGCACTCACCGCCCGGGCTGTATAGCTCCCCTGCCCAGCTTCTCCGGAAGGCCCTGTACGGGCCGGCCCACTGGCTCCACTGGAAGCCTGCGAAGTGCCCATCGAAACGCCCGCCATGTTGCGGCCAGCAACCGCCCGCGCGCCCGTACTAATCATACCCATGCCTGATGAACCCCGGCCATGTGCCGTGGGAGTAAATGAAGACCCTTGTGCACCACTCGTGCCCGCCACCGCGCCGGACGTACTGCTACCTTGAGCCGAGCTGCCCGATTGCCCGCTGCCTCCTGAGGGCGCATTGCGGGCCGTTCCCTGCGAACCATTCACCGCCTGCGCCATGGAGCCGGTGGAGGCACCGGACATACTTCGGCCCGCCTCGGCTCGTGCGCCGCTGCTTTGCACTCCGGAAACGGACGCGCTCGAGCCGGAACCGGTCGGTGAAAATGAACTGCCATTGCTCGAGCCACTGGTTCCCGCCACCGCCGCTGCACTGCTCGAGCCCTGCGCCGAACCGCTGGCTGACTGGGAGGAAGCCGCGCCGTTAGGGCTATTCCTAGACGAACCCCGCGAGCCGACTGCCGCCTGCGCCAAAGATTGCGAAGAAGCTCCGGACAAGGCACCACTGGCCACGGCTTGAGCACTGGCGCTCTGCACGCCTGTGGATGCGGCCCGGCTGCCAGAGGTCGAGGGTGCCAGCGATGCACTGAAACTACTTGCCCCAGATACAGCGGAAGCCGAACTCACCGCCGAGGCTGAACTGCCTTGAGCGGTGGAACTGGAGGATGGCCCATTACGCGAAGCACTGCTCGCCTCAGAAGCTACCTGCGCCATGGATTGCGAAGTCGCTGAAGCCATGGATTGGCCGGTGACAGCTTGGGCGCTGTTGCTCTGCACTCCAGTGGCGGTGGCTTGGGCGCTGGAAGCAGAGGGTGCAAAGGAAGCGGTGCTGTTGGCCGCGGAAGCCGACGGGCTCTGGGATGAGTCCGTGCTTTGTGCCGAAGCCGCCGATCGGGAGGCGGCCGCCGATTGCGGCGTGCTGCGGGCGGAGTTGCGGCCGGAGGCCGCCTGCGAAGCGGATTGTGAAGTGGCCTGCGCCATGGTTCGGCTGGCCTGCGCCTGCGCGCCGGTAGCCTGCACGGACATTGTGGCGGCTTGCGATGCGGAAGCAGGCGAAAGGGATCCAGCGTTACCCGCAGCTTGCACAGTCGCTGAGGGGCTCGTGCTGCTGGCGGCCGAAGCGGACTGGGTGTTGGTGGATTGCGGGGTACTGCGCACGGCACTGCTGTTGGCTGCCGAGGAGGCATTGGGCTGGGCATTGGCCGCGCTCATGCTTTGGCTGGAGACGGCCTGCGCGCCGCTGGTTTGCACCGAAGCATTGGCTTGGGCCGCCGAGGGGGAAAGGCTGGCACTGTCACCTGCAGCACTGGGCGCGGAGGCGGAGGCTTGGGCGGCCGCCGAAGATTGTGCCGCGGCCTGCGGGTTACTCCGTGCGGAATTGCGACCGGAGGCTGATTGCGCATTGGGCTGCGCGGCGGCCTGCCTCATGGTCTGGCTGGTTTCCGAGCGGGCTTGACCGGCCATGACGCTGGCATTGGCCAGTGAGGCGCTGGGAGCAAAGGATGCAGTACTGGCGGCTCCGGCGGAACTGGGGGCCGCTGAGGAAGCGGTGCTGCCGGAGGCGGACTGGGAAGTGGAAGCGGCATTCTGAGGATCGCTGCGCTGGGCATTCCGGTTCGCCGCGGATTGCGCCATGGAGGAACTGGAGGCGGCGGCCATGGGGGTGTCGAGAATGTTGTTGCGGATGTCGTTACTCATCTCCTGCACGGCGGATTCTTCGCCGTCGAGCGATATGGTCATTTGCTGTTCGCTACGGATGCCTTTGCGGGTGCTGACGACCACCCAGTTCTTCTCGTAGATGTACCACAGGGTACATAGGGTCATGAGGAAAAGAACGAAGATACCAAAGAAGATGTGGCGCCGCTGGATGCCGAAGCGGTCGGCCAACGACTCGAACCCCCACTCAATGAGTTCGAACATTCCTCTGAACCGGATCTTCATTATTAGTTCAAGGGGCGGGTATCATATGCAATGCTGGCTTTGCTGAAGCCAACGCGCCGGGCGATATCGAGCGCGGAAGCGATTTGCCCGTGAAAGGCTTTGGAGTCTCCGCGCAACACCAGTTTCTGGTCGGGTTTTTCTTCAAATCGCACTTTCAGTTTGAATTCCAAATCGTTCAAATTTACCACATCACCACCGACGCTGTAGGAACCGTCCTGCAATACGTTGATGTAAATGGGGCGATCTTTGTTCACCAACGAGGATCCGCCCTGCTTAGGTAGACGGACTTCCTCTTCTTTTTCCTTCTCTTCAAAGGTGGTGGTGACCAGAAAAAAGATGATCAAGGTAAACAGAATATCAATCAACGGAGCGACATCGATACCGGTTTCCTGTTCGTCCTGTGCCTGAATGACCTTCACGTGGTGCTTTTCTCCGGCTCAACCTCGTCCTGAACGGATGGTTTGGAAACGGCACTCTCTCCTTCAACAGGAAAGAATGCTCCCAAGAATTTGCGTGCTTGTCGATTTAAATTCTCCCCAATTTCGTCGGTTTTTCGGTTCAACCAAAGGTAGAGGAAAAGGAAGGGTATCGCGATGGTTAGACCCGATGCGGTGGTCACCAAGGCCTCGTAAATGCCCTCGGAGAGAAACTTTACTTTGTCATCGCCAGCGGAGCCCATGCTTTGGAAAGAGGCGATCATGCCATAGACGGTTCCGAGCAGTCCGAGCAAGGGTGCCACCATCACGACTCCCTGCAGGGGTTTAATGCCGCGCTTGAGCCGGCCGAGCTGCAATGCGCCCTCTTCTTCCAAAGCTTCGGTCATGCCTTCCTTGCCGCAGTAGATGCGATTCAGGGCAGCCTCAGCCATCTTGGGGAATGCCGCCCGTTCGCGCCGGGTGATTTCGTTTTGCACGATCATCGGCATATCCTCGTAGGCCAATTCGTGTGGGTCCAATTTCTCCAACAACTCGTTGTCCTTCGATTTGTCATTGGTAAACAAAATTACATACACCTGCGCCCCGGCACAGTAGAAACCATAAAACATCAGGAGCGCTAACGGAACCATCATGAGGCCGCCGCTGCGGACCAGCTGCCACATGGTTTTGCGCTCTTCGGTGACAATATCCGGCACGTCCTCCACGATGGTGGAATCTATGGTGGTTCCGCCGGTGGTATTGGTCTGCGCGGTCGCCACCGGGGCC